>JAAYGX010000160.1 GCA_012735585.1 Tissierella sp. | reverse complement strand
TTCCCACTTGTTTTCTCTCTATGTCCATTATACCTGAATTATCTATCATAAACTTAAAAATTGTCACAAAAAAAGACAGGTTAAAAACCTGTCCTATTTTAATGGGTACCTTCAACAACTTCCATATCCATAGTTGTAAATACTTCTTTAATCTCCGATAATTTATCAGCTTTACATTTGACTGCACATGCTCCAAGATGGACTATTTTAACATCAGCATCTTTTAATCTTGTGGCTAATGTTGTAATGTTTTCTTTTGATTCCGTAGAACATATATTGCATGAAAAGAATGCTTGAAGTTCTGTTTCTGACTCTTTATATCTTGAGAAGTGCTTGTCCTTATTGTTATATGCCTTAAAACATCCCATAGACGAACATCTTCCATTGATTTTTTCACATACTCCTATTGCAATTTTAATTTATATCAACTCCTTATGCTTCGTGTCATTCTGAGACCTAGTCGAAGAATCCTGTTATGCCGGTACATTCCAGATCCTTCGCAAGGCTCAGGATGACAAACCTAGAATTTTATTTACTTCTAATAATCTTCTCTATCTCTTCTAAATCACTGATGCCCTCTTCCTCTTCTCTTCCTATAATTACTGGTTTTATATCTAGTTCTATACAGGCTTGTATCTTTTCCCTTGTTCCTCCTGCATGACCGCTATCTTTCATTACACAATAATTTGGATTGTAAGACGCGAGCATTGCCTTATTAAATTCTTTGGAAAATGGTCCAAGGATGGCCACTATATCCCTCATATGGACATCACTTGCCTTGCAAAGCTCTATACTTTCAAGGGCAGGAAGTACTCTATAGATAAATCGATTGTCTCCTCTGACCTTCTCAAAGTCCTTTATATTCTTTGATCCTGTTGTAAAAAATACTGTCCCTTCAATACTTGATAGAAAATCATATGCTTCTTCATAGGAGTTTAAATATATATGATCTCCCCCATGTACTGCTTTTCTACGGGCATATCTTTTGTATTCTATATCAAGCTTTTCACTAACAAATCTTGCATTTTCTGAAACTACCTTTGCATATGGATGGGATAGATCAACGATCATATCTATATGATTATCCTTTGCAAAACTGCCCATTTCCTCTCTGCTGAGTCTACCAATAAATAGATTGTCTGTATCAAAGAACTCCTTTCCATCTTCAGTTGCTATTGTTAAAATATAATTATTAAAATCCCCCAATCTTTCAATTAATTTCCTTGCCTCTGAAGTCCCACCTATGATCCATATCATTTTATATTGTATCCTCTCGGTGTTATTATTTTATGATCTCTAATAAATGTATTGGAATTTCCGATGATTAGGACACTTAGCATATCTACTGATTCATAATCGATACGATCTAGGGTGGTTATGGTTATAGTTGTATCTGGTCTTCCTGAGTTTCTTACAATACCTACAGGTGTAGATCCATCTCTATATTTAGAAATGATTTCTATTGCTGTTTCTAGATGAGTCTTACGACCTTTTGATTTAGGATTGTATATGGTTATTACAAAATCACCTTCACTTGCCATATGAAGTCTTTTAAGTATCACTTCCCATGGAGTCAGTAAATCACTTAGGCTAATGGAAGCATAATCATGCATGATTGGTGAGCCTAGTTCTGCGGCTGCTGAGAAGGCAGCTGTTACTCCAGGAATTATCTCTTCTTCTATATCTGTAGCTAGTTCCAGTATAGGCCCTGCCATACCGTATAGACCTGCATCACCAGTACTGATGATAGAAGTATCCTTACCATTTCTAACCATGTCTATGGCTGCTTTGCATCTTTCTACTTCTCCCCTCATTCCAGTAGAGATAAGCTCTTTACCATCAGCTAAATCACCTATATAATCGATATATGGGGTATATCCTACGATTACTTCTGATTGCTTTATTACTTCAACTGCTTTATAAGTCATATGTTCAAGACCACCTGGTCCGATTCCTACTACATATAATTTTGCCATTTTTTCCTCCTTTATTTGTTGATTATTTTATCGCATTTGACCTACCTACAGTTCGGTCAAACAATGTACTCTGGTATGTTTCTACTCATCCTAAATCTAATGAAGGATCTGTTATTTCAATATATTCAAGATTCTTCGCTACGGCTCAGAATGACAAATCTAGACTTTATAACTGGTCTAGATTTAGAATTGAATGGTACCTTGCAAATATTCCCTTAGGATTTTTATGAATTTTCTCTTTCACCATAAATACTTACATTAATTGATATCGTAACGCCTTTGTGTATAAACTTCCCTAATATTGGTTTACCACCTAAAAGATATGCACAAGGTTCCGATACAGAATAGACGCCTATGGTATCCTTAACAAACTGGGATTTTTGAAATAGATCTTCTAGGGGTAATATTTCTTCTATTGTGAATATCTCTAAGGGACAATTGTAGTGAGCTGCAGCTTTTATTATACCTGCTTCATCTTTCTTTATTTCAACTGTTCCCATGGATCGAATACTCTTATTTGACAGTTTCTTTTCTTTTAAAGCCAATTCTATAGCTTCCATAACAATCTCAACTTCTACACCTTTTCTACATCCAATGCCTATATTTATATTTTTAGGCCTTAGGATGGTATAGGGGATATCTAAGAAATTAATCTCTTTATTTGATGTAATGATTATAATTCCTTCTATGGATGGGTCAATATTATTTAAGTCATCAATTCTTATTAAATTTGGGTAATTTATTAACTTTTCATCTTCAGTATAAATACCTACTGTTTTATTGTTAACCATCATGGATGTTATTTTAGTTACGGTGGATAAATCTTCTATATCATAATCATTTTCCTTTGCAAATAGATCTATTGAATCTATACCTCTGTTATCTGATGCTGTTGTGATAACTGTAGTTGCACCTATATAGTCTCCTATGGATTTTGCTATTCCATTGGCCCCTCCCAGATGTCCTGATAATAAGGATATGGAAAACTTACCTTCATCATCTATGACTACTATTGCCGGATCTATGTCTTTAGACTTTATATAAGGTTGACACATCCTAACAGCAATTCCAGTAGCCGAAATAAATATAAATCCATCATATTCAGTCCATGATCTTTCTAAAAATCCCTTTATACCATCTTCGACTTCTGAGTTGGGGACATGGCCCATCTCATAATTATCATCATCTATTGCTAAAAGTCTTTCTCCTAGCAATTTACCTTTATCTGTAAAGGAAAGACAGGCTAACTTCATTTAGTAGCCTCTCTAAATTCATGAGTAAAACTTGGATCATAAAGTTTGGATCTTTCATATGCTCCTTCTATAAAATTTCCCACTAATATTTGTCCCATTTTTTTGATACCTTTACTCTTGACTTTTTCTGCGATATCTCTTAAAGTTCCAAATACCATATCTTGGTCTTCCCAAGTTGCTTTATATACTACAGCTACTGGAATATCATAGCTACCGTATCCCTTGGCTAATTTTTCTACTACCCTGTCGATTTCCTGAACTGATAGGAATATCGCCATAGAAGCCCTATGACTTGCCAACTCTTCTAGGTCCTCTCCTTCTGGCACTGGGGTTCTTCCTTCTATTCTAGTTAATATAACCGTTTGACTTACCTCTGGTAATGTAAATTCTTTTTTAATAGATGCACAGGCTGCTGTAAAGGAGCTTACTCCGGGAATAACTTCATATAATATACCTTTCTCATCTAATATATCCATCTGCTCTCTAATTGCACCATAGATGGTTGGGTCTCCTGTATGTAGTCGAACTACTTTTAAGCCTTTTCCTTCACTTTCTTCTATTACTTCAATCACGTCTTCCAATGTCATAGAAGCACTATTGTGAAAATCCGCATCTTCTTTACAAAACTCTAAATGTTTTTCTGATACTAAACTTCCTGCATATATAATTACATCTGCCTCTTCTAATAATCGTCTGCCTTTTATAGTGATTAAATCAACATCACCAGGACCAGCACCTACAAAACTAACCATTTGACTTCACTCCTTTTACTATATAAATAGGGTTCTGACCTTTTAATAATCCAATCTTATCCATATACGCACTTTGAATCAACTGAGTTTCTATGTCCATATATCCATATTCCTTTAACAGATTTAAAAACGCACTTAAATTGTTTAGGGTTATGAAATTACCGCAAAGTACACCTTCATCCTCTAAGTGATTTTCTAAATACTTAAATATCTCTTTTAATTTACCTCCACTGCCACCAATAAAGCATTTATTGAATTTTATATCTGGTAAATCCTTTGGTGCCAAGCCTTGAATAATATTGATATCTGTATTAAATTTATCATTGTTTTCTTTAATAAGATGTATGCCTTCATCTTCCCGTTCAATAGCCCAAGTCTTGGCTCCTTGTAGACTTGCTTCAATGGATATGGAGCCTGTACCTGCTCCTATATCAAGGAATCTATCTCCTTTATTTATTCCTAAATACCCTATGGTAAGAACTCTTATATTGAACTTTGTCATGGGAATATTTCCTCTTATAAATTCTTCATCTCTAATCCATTTCATTTTCAATAACCACCACTCCAAGGGAAGAATAATCGTCTATTTTATCCCCAATATTTGCCTTAATGATCTTTTCATCATTATAGGAAAGATTAAATCCTACATACATGGTTCCTTTCATACCTAAGATATCTAACTCCTTAGATATATAGGAGGGAGTATTGATTTTATCTATTAATAGAATAATCAACCCTTGATTCAAAATATCCTTTAAATCATGGTCTCTACCATGTAATGATACGAACTTTGCCTCTTGCCAAGACTTCTGTAATTTACTCATCATATATTGAAATGAAGACAATCCAGGTAATACAGTATCTACTTTGACACCTTTCCTCTTTAGAAACTCTACTATCCCAAAGAAATTAGGGTCCCCTGATGCTAGAAGCAGGGTATCTTTATCTTCATTTAGAATTTCAATTATTGAATCTACACGATTTACCTCTATATAATCATCTCTTATGGAAGAGATGGAATGTCCAACTCTACCAAATGCTACTACCATCTCCGCTTTTTCTATTCTGTCCTTTACATCTAGGGTGAGGTACTTAGGATTACCAGGCCCTACTCCTGCCACAGTTAACATATGTCTACACCTCTTTCCATGGAATAGATAATTACCCTTACTTTTAAATCTTCATCCTTTAAATATCTTTTGACTCTATTTGCTGCACCTTCTTCCATTGCCTTGACTACTTGTCCATATCCTGCTTCTATACAGATATTCAGCCCTTCTTCCGCTGTAATGGCCTTGTCCACCTTTTCCAGTAGGGACTTGGGTGCATCCATCATGGCTAAATGATAGATAAATGCTTCCATCCTTCCATCACATATCTTACTATGGGTATTGAATACTCCGATGGATAGTTTTGAAAATTTGCCAATATGACCGATTAGAGTTACTGACTTAAATCCTTTGTTATAGACATATAGTAGGCTATCTCCTATATAGTTGGATACTTTAACCCTAGGTTTATCTATTCCTATTTTTTCAGAAATCTTCTCACCATAATTCCCCGGAACTAAGACGATATGATCTAAGCCATATTCTCCAGCGATCATATCAACTTCCATATATATGGTTTTTAATAGTGCTTCTTCACTCATAGGATATACGATACCCTTGGTGCCTATGATAGAGATACCACCTTCTATTCCTATATTCTCATTGAAGGTTTTCTTGCCGACTTCTTCTCCTTCTGGAGCATATATCAATACATCATATCCTTTTGGACTTACTTCCCTGACCTCTTTTTCAATCATTTGCCTAGGTACGGGATTGATTGCCGCTTGACCGATCTCTCCAAATAGTCCTTTTCTCGTAATTCTACCGATACCTTGTCCACCATCTATAACTATATGTCCATCTTCTCTTCTGCTAACCTTGGCATATATTTGGATACCATCTGTATTATCCGGATCATCTCCAGCATCTTTTATAATTGAACATGATGCATAGTCTTCCCCAATTTGCTGATTGTGAACTTCTAATTTAAGGGGAATATTTGCTGGAGTATCTATATCGATATAATTTATAATATTACCAGTTTCCAGCATAATGGTTGCAGCCTTTGCTGCAGCAGTTGCACAGCTTCCAGTGGTATAGCCACATCTAAGATTCTTTCCATCCTTTATTACATATAGATCTAAACTCATCTTCCAACTACCATGTATAATAGGGCATTGATTATGGAGGCTGCTACATTACTACCACCTTTGTTTCCAACTGTGGATATGGATGGTATATCAAATTCTCTTAGATACTCTTTGGATTCTGCTGCTCCTACGAAACCTACGGGAACACCTACAACAAATTTAGGGTTTAGTTTGCCCTCTTTTACTAGCTCCAATATTCTAAATAAAGCTGTAGGGGCATTGCCTATAACAAAGGCATCGATACCTTCTTCAACGGCTAAGTCCACTGCACATGCGGATCTTGTAGTATTTAACTCCTTAGACATTTTAAATACCCTCTCATCGTCTATAAAACATTTTAGTTCACAGTTTGCCCTTGCAAGTGCTGGCTTATTGATTCCCATGTATGCCATCTTGGTATCAGTGAAAATCTTAGTACCACTTAGGATGCTTTCTTTTGCTTCATGGATAAAGTCATTTTGAAAAACTATGATTTTTCTATAATCAAAGTCTCCTGTTGTATGAATCATCCTTTTTGCTATAATCATCTCTTCTTCATTAAAATTCGTATCACCCATGATTTCATCTATAATATCCATGCTTTTGTTTTCAATTTCCATTGGATTTTTAATATACATATGATTCACCACCTATTCTACTATTCTATCTAAGTGTTCTATAAATATATCTTGAAATTCTTTTATTTGTCCTAGTCCTACTATTTGAAGCTCAACATCGATACCATTTTTCTCTAGTATACTCTTCCATGACTGGTCACTATCAGAAGCCATATCTTCTAAAGCATGCACTCCAGCTACCAGCATAAATGGCTTTAATATTACCTTCTTAATAGCATTTTTCTTTAGATTTTCTACCACATCATCTATACTTACTTCGCCTTCTACTGTACCTATAAATACATTTTCATAACCATTTTCCCTAATGGTATCTTCCAGTTTTTTATAGGATATATCAGTAATATGATCTGAACCATGTCCCATAAATACCACTGCATCTTCTTTGTCCAGTCCTAGTCCTTTCACCGTATTTTCATAGTCCATTTCATCAGATAATAAAGGTTTAGCAACCGTTACTTTAAAATCAGGATTTTCTTTTACAAAATTATCTACTTCCCTTAGAGTTTTTTCATACTCATGTCCTTCAATTATAAGAAGTGGCTGGATATAGATTTCCTTGATTCCCTCTCCCTTCATTCTTTCTAATGCTTCTGTTGGGGTGTCTACTAGGTAGTTATCCCTTTTTTTCAATTTATTGATAACCATTCTTGAGGTAAATGCCCTGACAACTAAATAGTCCCTATATTTTTCTCTAATTCTATTTTCTATGGATTCGATACATAATTCTCTAGTTTCATTATGGCTTGTACCAAAGCTGGTAACTATGATTCCTTTTTTCATCTTTCGTCCTCCTCATTTGTTTAAATTGTCACTATTCAAGATATAGCAAGAAAAATGAAAAAATACTAAGGGAACATTTGCAGGAGTGACTGCGCAGTCTCGCATCACAAATTTATTCACTCGATCCACTCGTGTAAATTTGGAGCTCGTTGCGTTTGACCTACATCGGTTCACTATGTTCACCGTGTTAGGGCATACGTAATTCTTAGCGAATGGAGGCTGGAAATCCGTTAAGCAGCTTTCACGTCCCTATAGATAGTCCCCATAGAGAATTGAAAGCAGTAGGATTTTTAGCTGGAATGAGCTGTAGAATTATTCATCTCCGAAACCGTGACCGTGTATTTTTATCATTTTTCGACTTGTCACCATTAAGTCACTATGAATAGTAACCCTAAATTACCTATATTTCCCAAAAGCATCCAATAGCCTTTGATTATTCTCTCTATCCTTAATAGCTACTCTAATGTGATTATCTTCTAGTTCTACGAAACTAGAGCATTTTCTGATTACGATGCCATGTTGTAAGAAATGTTTAAAGGCATAGTCTTCATTATGTTTTAGTAGCTTTATAAGGATATAATTTGTATGGGAGTTGTAAACATGAATCCCATCTATTTTAGATAGTTCCTCTATTAGATATCGTCTTTCTTTATCTATATACCTTTTACTTTCATTGATATATTCCACATCATTAAATATATATTGACCTGCTATATCTGCAAGTGAGTTTACGCTCCAAGGTAGTTCTATTTCACTTATTTCCTGAACTTTCTCAATGGAGGAACAACTATATCCCAATCTTATGCCTGGTAATGCAAAGAATTTAGTAGCTGCTCTGATGATTGCCACATTCTTATATCCATCTTCTTTAAAAAGTTCTATACTATCATAATCCTCAGGGCAAAATTCAAAGAAGGCTTCATCTAGTAATAGAAATGCTTTTTTTGATTTTACTATTTCGTAAATTTCTATTAAATCATCCTTAGGAATTCTTAAGCCTGTTGGATTGTTTGGATTGCCTAATATAAGGAGTTCGTCTTTTTCTAAACTTTTTACTGATTCTAAATCTATATTAAAATCCTCTTTATATGAGATTTTTCTAACTTGTTTTTTATGAACTTTTGCCCTTAGTTCATATTCTGAAAATGCAGGGGTCATCACCGCAACCTTGTCATGGGTAATGATAAAATTATTGATGATTTCTACTGCTCCATTTCCCACTAGAACATTTTTTTCTTTACAGTTTAGGTATTTCGCTACGTCTCGTTTTAATTTTCTATATTGAATATCTGGATAAGCTGTTAATGTATTGAAACCATCGATTAATGCTTCATTCAATCCCTTAGGGATTCCTAGTGGATTGATGTTACTAGAAAAATCAATTAGCTCTCCTTCATAATGATGCTCATAAGTTAATAAATCGCCGCCATGCTTCAATTTTTCCACCTACTTAATTTATTTTATTTGGGATGATATATGGACATTTATTTTGTAAGTCCTCATATATATCTGCCTGAATATTAAATACATCTTTTAAAGTTTCTTTGCTTAGAATCTCACACGGATCTCCATGGTCAAACACTAACCCATCTTTTAATACATAGATTCGATCTGAATATCGAATGGCTTGATTCAAATCATGTAATACCATAACGATACTAATACCTAGAGTTTTATTTAGTTCTTTAACCAGTTCTAGGACTTCCATTTGATAAGATATGTCTAGATATGTAGTTGGCTCATCCAATACCAATATATCTGTTTTCTGTGCCAAAGCCATGGCGATCCAAGCCCTCTGTCTTTCTCCACCAGATAATGTAATCACATTTCTATCTCTTAAGCCTATTGTACCTGTCTTTTCCATGGCCCATTCCACTATGTCCTTATCTTCTTTACTTAGACGTTTGCCAAATCCCAGATGTGGAAATCTTCCATAGGAAACCAAAGCTTCAACTAACATATCATTGGACACGGATTTTACCTGAGGCAATACTGCCAGTTTTCTGGCAATAATCTTTGTAGGTATACTATGGATATTTTTATCTTCTAGGATGATTTCTCCTTCATCTATTTTTATAGATCTGCAAATAGCCTTTACTAATGTGGATTTACCTGATCCATTAGGACCGATAATTGTCACAATTTCTCCTTTATTAACTTCTATTGAAACACCTTTTAGTGCTTCTTTTCCTTCATATTGAACTACTATATTACTTCCTCTTATGTCCATAGGACAAACCTCCTTTACCTCTCAAAAGATATAGGAAAAATGGTGCACCAATTGCTGATATGATAATACCTACAGGTACTTCAATCGGGCTAAATATTACCCTTGAAACCGTATCGCATATCATTACAAAACTTGACCCTGTTAGTATACAGGCTGGAAGTAAATATTTATGATCAGATCCTATTAACATTCTGGTGATATGTGGTACCATAAGTCCTACAAAACCTAGGAGACCTACTACACTGACAGCACTCCCTGCTAAAAATGAAGACAATATTATAAATATAAATCTAGTCTTTTCAACATTTAAACCCAGTCCAGTAGATACCTCATCCCCTAACATCAGGATATTGAGTCTAGTAGGTAAGCACATCAAAATCATACTGCATATGATTGTATAGGGTAAAATCAGTTTTAAATCACCCCAAGTAATGGATGCCAGTCCACCAACCATGAAGTTTAAAACCCCTGACACCCTTTCTGGATAAAAGGTCATCAATGCGTTATTTCCAGCACCAAAGAGGGAAGAAACAGCTACCCCTGCTAATATCATCCTTGTAGGCATTACACCACCATTCCATGCTAAACCATAAATCAGCATAGTAGCCCCCAGTGCTCCTAAAAAAGAGCCTATAGGAGCAAGATAATAGTATTGGGGGAATAGAATCAAAAATATCAATCCCACTAAACCTGCCCCTGCTGAAACACCTATAGTACTGGGACTTGCCAAGGGATTTCTCATTATTCCTTGTAGCACTACACCGGCTAGGGATAAATTTATCCCCACCAATGCAGCTATTATGGTTCTAGGTATTCTGACATTCCACAATATTTGATAGCTGGTGCTACCTTTATCATAAAGAAGTGTCTCAATTATCTTTACAGGACTCATCTGTACCGCCCCATTACCAACACTTAATAAAAATATTACAATTGTTAGGACCATAAATACTAGAATCATGAGTTTCTGCTTTTTTGAATTCATTTAAACTCTCCTATTGAAATAGTTCTGGGTATATTATTTCTGCTAAATTCTCATAAGCTTCTGCGTATCTTTGATTTGCTTTAAACATGTACATATCCTTTGGTAAGATAATATATCTATCATTTTGAACTGCGGATAAGGATGCCCATGCTGGGTTTGACTCTGCATCTTCCTTTAATCTATCTAAGGTAGCATCCATATCACTACCTGTTGTCTGAACAAATATGAAGTCTGGATCCTCTTCTAATATTTTTTCCATACTAAAGTTCTGAGAGCTTAATGCTCCGCCTGATTCATCAGCTATATTGATAGTATTTAAATCCTCTAGCATCATACCTACATATGATGTAGAATCCCTTGCTGTAACTGATTTTGCACTTGCCATAATAAGTAGTACTTTATGCTCTTTTTCTTCTGGAATGGTAGCTAGTATATCATCTATTTCCTCAACAACATCTAAAGCATTTGATTTAAATAAATCTTCTCGTCCATTTAAAGCAGTAAATAATCTAGTCATTGTTAAATAATCATCTAGTCCAACATAGTCAATACCTATAACTGGTATATTGTTTTCTTCAAAGGCAGGTATTAGTTCTAATTGGCTTTTTTGTGTTGAATTTAAAATGATTAAATCTGGTTCTACTGAAATTACTTTTTCTACACTGATTGCCCCTAATTTCCCTATGATTTCAGCATCTTCTACCCCTTGAATTTCCTCTTGTCCTACAGAAGGCTCTAGTTTTCCAACGACGCTACCACCATTTGCCATCCATACTTCTAAGAATGAATTATATAGTACTACTACTCTTTGAGGGTTTTTATCTATGGTAACCTCTTGACCTCTGCCATCTACGAAACTTACAGTATCTTCATTTATGGTTACTCCATATTCTGCTACAGGCTCAGCAGTCTCATTATCTGCTTGATTATTGTCTTCTCCTTCTATTACTGGCGTGTCTACATCTTCTACCTTCGGGCTGCTACAAGCTGTAAATACTCCCATTACCAATACCAAACTCAATAATAATAAAACTAATTTTTTCATTTTCATTTTAATTTTCTCCCTTTCTACCTAAGATTAAGGATATATAATCCCTATCTTGTATGATTTTTGATTTATCTTCTAGGATTTCTTCATTTTCTAAACTAACTCTTTTTATATATTTATAATCAAAATCATTCTTTTCTAATTCATCTAATATACTTTCCTTTTCCCTAAGGGTTTTAAGTAGTGCAAATGAATCAGCCTTATCTAATAATGAATTATCAAATTCATCAATCAGTAAAAATTTATCTCCCTTTACTGTTAGGGGTACTTGGCTTGCAGCTGCTGCTGCAACAAAGGATGGTATACCTGGTACTACCTCAATCTCTATTTCTTTTTCCTTTAATAAATCCATAATATAGATAAAAGTACTATATATCATTGAATCTCCAATTGTTAGAAAAGCACCATATTCTCCTTCTGGTATTTCCTTATAGATGATATTAGCAGCATTGATATAGTCCTCAGTGTCTACACTTCCCATTGGAAAATCTATAAGAATAACTCTTTTGTCCCCTATGTATTCCTCAACTGTATCTAGTGCCATGTTTTTTCCTTTGTTATTAGGTGCAAATATGACTTTTGCATCTTTGATTATGTTCACTGCTCTCAGGGTTAATAAATCTGCTGCCCCTGGTCCAGTTCCTATTCCATATAATTTTTTCATCAATTCCAACTCCTTAAAAATATAATTAGTGCAACTAACATTAAAAAAGCAATTTCAGATCGATACATGATTTCAACCGAATCTTTAATATGCCTTTTATTTACCTTATTGATTTTATCTCCTATATGGGGTTTGTCCACATATATTCCATGATAATAATTACCACCTCCAAGCTGTATTCCTAAAAGTCCAGCTGTAGCACTTTCTGGGTAACCACTGTTTGGACTTTTGTGATTTCTTTTGTCCCTTTTTAATATCTTCATTCCATTTATAAAATCAAATCTTCCAATAGATGAGATATTCATCAAAATGGCTGTTAATCTTGCAGGTATTAGATTAAATAAATCATCTACCTTAGCTGGAAAATATCCTATATCCCTATACTTATCATTCATATAACCTAACATAGAGTCCATGGTGTTTATAAATTTATAGGCTAGTCCACCAGGTGCCCCCAACAGTACTATATAAAACAAGGGTCCAATTACTCCATCAGAGGTATTTTCTGATACTGTTTCTACAGTGGCTTTTATGATTTCTTCTTTATCAAGGTTAGAGGTGTCTCTACCAACAATATAGGATAGCCTTTTTCGTCCTTGTACAATTCCTTTTTCCAGTTCTCTTTGCACCATATTGGCTTCATAGTGTAGGGATCTGGCAGCGATACAAGTGTAAATAAGATAGATATTTACAATCCTATAAGGTATTTTATAAGGGCTTTTTAATTTTAATAATATAAAGGGTATAAAAAATCCTAAGAAAACATTTACACAAACTATAATAAGACCCATTATTTTAAGACCCACATGAGACTTAGAAATTCTTCTAGCAAGTTTCTCTTCAAGGCCTATGATTCTTCCCATTAGCTTTACTGGATGAGGAAAACTGTAAGGGTCTCCTACGATAAAATCCAATATAACTGCTACAATCAAATTAATCATTTTGAAGGCCCATAATATTGTATATATATTCCATATCCATGTTTTCTCTAATTCCTTTGGCCAATTTTTTTAATTCAAGCTCTTCTTCTTCAAGGTTTTCAGCTTCACCTTTAGGACCTCTATTTCTATCAATTAGTGAATCTTCATCAACTAATTCCAATGAGATATAAGGAATCACGCCAACAACTGGAATATTTAATAGTTCTTCAATCATCTTGATTCCTGGCTCAAGTAGGGTCTTATCCCCTCGAAATTTATTGATAATCATTCCTTTAATCCTTGCTCTTTCATGGGGTTCTAAAAGCATAACCGTTCCATAAAGTGCAGCAAAGGAACCTCCCCTATCTATATCTGTTACCAATAATACAGGAGCATCTGCAATCTCTGCCATTCCCATGTTTACAATATCATCTTTTCTTAAATTGATTTCTGCAGGACTTCCTGCACCTTCGATGACTACAATATCATTTTGTGATTCTACGTCTTTGTATTTCTCTTTGACCATTTCCTTTAAAGTTGGTCTAAACTTAAAGTAGTCCCTAGCAGCCATACTTTCTGTTTCTTCTCCATTTACCACTACCATTGAACCACTATCAGAATTTGGTATCAGCAATATAGGATTCATATGATGACTCGGGGCTAAGCCAGCCGCTCTGGCTTGTAAGGCTTGAGCTACGGATATCTTTTTTCCTTCTTCTGTTATGTAAAATTTAGAGCTCATATTTTGGGATTTAAAGGGATATACTTTGTATCCATCTTCTTTAAATATCCTACAAAGCCCTGTACACATAAGGCTTTTTCCCGCTGATGAAGTAGTTCCTTGAATCATAATACTGGACATTTTGTTTCCTCCTAAACTAAAAAAAGATTCCCCGAGTAATCTCAGGGAATCTAATATTTTGATAAGTATATGCAAATACGCAAAAAATATTGGCTATTCTTCCCTCCGAAGATTGCTTATAACTTAAATAGGTAGGTCTCCTGGCTTATGAATCATCCTCCATCAACACCTTCCCAGGTTTTTCCAGTGGTATCAGTTGATTTCGTCATCAATTACAGTAGCGGGGGCTGCATGGGGTTATCACCCATTTCCCTTTTAATCTATGTGAACCTATTTAATCTTTATTCAATTGTTTATTATATTAGCACAATGTTCATTAAATTGCAATCTAAATATGCATTAACAAATATCTTGGACAAATTCAATATTCCCACAATGCAAATGTGGAATCCTGCAAGCACGTGTTCATTTGTCAAATAAGCAGTGGTAAAGATTTAGCTTAGTCCCGTGTATTCATTAATTCATTATAAACTTCTTGAAATCCTAGATTCCTGTATTCACATATATTCTTAATATATTCATATTCTGGATAATGGAACTCTTGATCTTCATATTTTATCGCCTTAAATTCAACTATGCCATACTTAGTTTCTTTGTTTATGATTTTTCTCTCCAGTACTGTACGGTCCATTTTATATCTTCTAATACCTATCGATGTAGTATTCTTAAATATTATACCCTCCATAGATTTAATTTTATCTTCCGTACATAATACAGATAATTTGTATGCTGGTCTATTTTTCTTCATAAATATTGGCGTATAAAATACATCTCTAGCCCCTTCTTTTAGAAGTTTATCCATGGCGTATCCTAGGCTTTCACCTGTGCAATCATCTAAATTAGTCTCTAATACCCAGATTTCATTACCTTTAGGTTGGTCAATGTCTTCAATAATAAAGGCTCTAAGAATATTGGCTTTCTCAAAATCTTTTTTCCCTGCACCTATGCCAATTTTATTTATTTTATAACTTTTCGGAAGATCATCTTGTGTTTTAATTGCAGCAACTATTGCTGCTCCCGTTGGAGTCACCATTTCTCCCTTTGCATCAGTTATCTTAAGTGATAAGGAATTATCCATGGCTATATTTACCACGGCAGGTACAGGTACTGGAATAATGCCATGCTGGCATCGAACATGTCCCTTTCCTTCATATAAATCAGAAACCACGACTTCCTTAATACCTAATTGATCTAAACAAACAGCTACTGCTACAATATCCACAATAGAATCCACTGCTCCTACCTCATGAAAATGTACCTCTTCAATTGGTAAACCATGTGCTTTAGATTCAGCAATTGCTACTATGTTAAATATCTTTTTAGAAATAGTCTTTGCTCTAGGAGAAATACCAGATTCATCAATGATCTTATAGATATCATTTACATTTCTATGCTCATGATGATGTTCATCTTGGCCATGACTGTGATGATGTTCATGATCTCCATGATGATGGTGACTATGGCTATATTCATGACTATGATTATCATGGCTATGACCATGTTCCTGTCCATGACTATGGTGATGATGTTCATCACTATCTAATATAACATCAAAATCACAAGCATCAATCCCACATTTACTGGTCCTTCCTATCTTAATTTTATAGCCATCCAACTTTAAACTATCTAGTGATTTTTTTAAAATCTTCTCATCCACACCTAAATCCAATAGGGCAGCTACAGTCATGTCGCCACTGATTCCAGAATAGCATTCAAAATATAAAATTTTATTATTCACTACTTCCCACCGCCAATCTATTTATTTGTGTACTTATATATCCTGCACCAAATCCGTTATCTATATTAACTACGGAAATACCTTCTGCACAGGAGTTTAACATTGTAAGTAAAGCTGATAAACCATTGAAATTTGATCCATATCCTATAGAAGTCGGTACTGCTATTACCGGCTTATCAGTAAGTCCAGCAATTACTCCTGGCAGTGCTCCCTCCATGCCTGCCACCGCAACTATACAATTAGCCTTATTGATTTCATCTATTTTAGATAACAGTCTATGAATTCCGGCTACTCCAACATCGTAAATTCTCATAACCTTACTTCCAAAGAACTCTGCTGTTTGAGCCGCCTCTTCTGCTACAGGAATATCGGAAGTACCTCCGGTACATACAACGATGTTTCCTATTTTCTCCATATCAAATCGAACTATTTTAATTATACCAGATAATTCATCATATTCTGCCTCTGGTATGACTGTTTTCACCACTTCATATTGTTCTTGACTTGCTCTTGTCCCAAGCACATCGATTTTCTTTTCATTGAAGCTTTCAAATATCTTAACCAGGTGCTCATCAGATTTTACACTACAATAGATGACTTCACCAAATCCAGATCTTAACTTTCTATGATGGTCTAACTTTGCAAATCCCAAATCCTCATAGGGTAGTTTCTTAAGTATGGATTCTGCACTTTCTATATCAAGATTTCCTTCTTTTACATTTAACAATAGTTCTCTGATATCCATAATATCTCCCTTCTATTACAATCTTTTTTACTTAATATCTAAATATATATCCATACTACCGGATCTAAAACCTTCCAAATCTAAAGTAATATATACAAATCCTAGTCCCTTTAAATAATCAAGAATTTTATCCTTAGATTCCAATAGCTTTGGTAAATCCTCTTTGTCTACTTCTATTCTTACTATATCATTATGAAGTCTAAGTCTAACAACGGGAAATCCAAGTTTTCTTATGAATTCTTCACCCTTATCGATTCTTTCTAATAGTTCAATGCTTATTTCAGTGTTATATGGTAATCGTGTAGCCATACAAGGTGCAGATGGTCTCGATGCTACAGATATGCCTAATTCTTTCGCCATAGTCCGAACCTCTTCTTTAGTTATACCGAACTTAGCCAAAGGGCTAAGTACACCTAATTCTCTTAAAGCCTTAATACCAGGTCTGTAAGTATTTAAATCATCACCATTTGTTCCGTCTAACACATATTTAAGATTGTTTTCTTTTGCAAATTCACTTAAATTTACAAATAGTGATTTCTTACATTGATAACATCGATCCATAGGGTTTTTAAGTATGGCTTCATTTTCAAATTCATTGATGGTTATTATGGTGTGAACTGCTCCCATTTCCATTGCAACCCTTTTAGATATAGAAACATCGGATACAGGGTGGAGTTTTGTTTCAAAGGTTACAGCGTGTATCTTTTTATTTTCCTTAATCCCCTCTTCACAAGCAATCTTTAATATTAAGCTACTGTCCACCCCACCAGAAAAAGCGATGCAAACTCCCTCCTTAACAAGTGATGATATTTCTTTACGTAATAGTTCTAATTTATTCATCTTTTATCTTCCTTTTCCTATGAAAAAAACCACAAAGGAGCTTCCATTTAGTAAGCTAAACCTTCGTGGTTTGATTCGATTTTTTATTTTTAATTTTTATTGTACTGTTTCTATTTCCCATGCTTTTCAAAGCATCTTATTGTTTTCTTAACAATATTTTATAACATTATAGCATAAAATAAAAAATGAAACTACATAATATACAATACATACCACTCTAAAGTTTAAAAAGATTACTTTTGTTTCACTTTTTTATTTTGAATCATAAAAATAACACCTACTACTGCAAAAACTCCAATAACTACTGGAACTTTTGATATAGTCTTTGTTTCAACTCCTTTTTTATATTCAGCTCTATGTCCCATACCGTCATCAGCAACTGCCCTATGTACATCTAAGTCTTTATCAAAGTGGAATTTCCCTTCCTCATCGACTAAACCTTTGCTTAATTCATTACCATTTTCATCATATATAGTGACTTCAGTTCTAGGTGAAAAGCCACCACCATCATATTCAGCTTTTAGCACTCCTGGCTCTTCTAGTTCCAAAAGCATACCATGGGCATATACTGCAGATGGTAGTAAAACTAGACAAATCAATAAAAATAATATACCTTTATTCATTATAGATTTCACAATATCAACCTTTCTATTTTATCCAGTTTGGTTTATTTTTTTCTATAAATTGTACTGCAAATCCAGTAATAATTGACTCCCCAATTAAAATCGGTAGATGGCCAACTATTGCAATTTTAACAACAGAAAAATCTCCTTGGCCGAATCTCTGATCCGTTAAAGCCAATAAAATAATCAATATGATTACAGTCATGATTACTGAAACAGCTCCAACGAATCCTGCTCTAATTAGGTCTTTTTTTATAGGTAGCCTCTTATACAATAAATAAGATATATAGGCTGGTATAAATAACATAATGGTGTTTGCACCTAATGAAGTTATCCCACCATGTTTAAATAATATTGCCTGTAATAGAAGTGCCGGAAAAAATGCAAGTGCTGCCTTTTTTCCTAGTATAATCCCTATTAGTCCGCATAGTAGCGGATGTACTGAGGTAGGTGGAACTGGAATAGAAATTAAAGATGCAGCAAAAAAAGTAGCACTCATTAAACTAATTTTTGGTATGTCTTCATCTTCAATCCCCTTAGCACCTTGAACCAAGCTAACTACTGATGCCCCATATGTGGCTATGACCACTGGGGTGCTTAAAACTCCGTCAGCTAAATGCATATAATTCACCTCTCCATATATTCTTTAGCCAATGTTAGTGACTGTGACCTTCACCTTCATGCTCTGTTATAGGTAGAATCTCTACTTGATTTTCATCAAAAATTTGCATCGTACTTTCGCTTGGAAGATGTTCTGTTACTATTGCATAAGTTCCATCTTCAGCAATTGTAAAATTAATATGACCATGATCTTCATTCATTTCAAAAGTATAAGCATAGTCTGGTTTTGCTTCAAATTCGCTTTCTTGTTTTATGGTTTCTTTTTCTGTTACCATTAGATGAGATGCATGATGCTCTAAATCGGTAACATTATCTCCCATTTTAATAAATCCTACATCCATAGTCTCATCAGGACTTGCACCAAAATGGAATAAGTATTTTCCTGCTTTTAATTCAAATTCTCCAATCCATTCATACTCCCCATGAGCATGTCCCTCTTCTCCATGGGAATGTTCCTCTTCATGGCCATGATCGTGATCATTGTCATCGTCATGATTATCAACAGGTTTAGCACATCCTCCCAAAATAAGAAACATTGATAAAGCTAAAATAAGTAATAAATTCTTTAGTTTCATCTTTTTCCTCCTTTTATTTTTATATATTTTAAAGCATTATGCTTTAAATCGAAGCTTGATAGATATTTTTTTGCTTCATCTATACTCCTTGGTTTCAGTTTTTCATCTGCAAACAAATCAAAAAGCATTGGCTTCACAAGACCTGCCTCTTTATAAGTTTCTTCATTGGTCAGGATTTCTGATGTAGTACCTGTTTTTATGACCCTACCATCTTTTAAAACAACTACATCATCTGCCCATTCATAGGTTAAATCAACATCATGAGTTGAAAAAATTACAGTTTTTCCTAGTTTCACCCAATGATCTAGCAATTCTTTAAAATAAATCAATGTATAACCATCTAGTCCAGAAAACGGCTCGTCGCAAAGGATGATACTAGGCTGTAAGACAATCAAGCCTGCAATTGCAACCTTTTTCTTTTGACCTAAACTCAATTGATATGGTGGATATTCCAGTAAATCATTTATCTTTAAATCCTCAGCAACTTTCATTATTAGACCATTTTTTTCTTTTTCAGGATACTTATAATTATCAAGGCCAAATTTTATATCTTGATATACTGTTGTAGAAAATAACTGATGGTCAGGATAATCAAATAGAAAGCCTACTTGTCTTCTGATTTCACTTAAGTTTTTCTTTTCTACATTCAGATTTAAAACTTCTACGGAGCCTGTTTGAGGTAAGGTAATGCCATTTAGATGATAAAGTAGGGTTGATTTACCACTGCCATTGACACCCAATATTGCTGTTTTTCTACCAGATTTCATATTTAAATTAACATCCAGCAACCCCCTTCGGGAATTTGGATAAAAAAAGTTTAAATCCTTAATTTTTATTGCCATTTTACACCTTCCCATCAATTATTAGGATTACTGCTAAGAACAGAATTAGTATCGAAGATTTAAAGATTAGATCCCTATTATTAAATTTCCTATTTCTTCCCTCTCCTTGAAACCCCCTGGATTTCATGGCATTGAAAACCATATCACTATGATTGCTACTTTTAAGGAAAAACCCGCCGATCCATTCTCCGAAAATGCTAAGAGAAGATAATCCTTTTCTTTCATTGATTCCTCTACTAATTAATGCTTTTCTACCTTTTTGAATATCCTCATCAATCATATGAAAATATCTAAAAGTAAGAGCTAGTATTCTGTTGAAAATCTGTGGCAGACCAATATTTAAAATTCCGTCTACTAAATATAAAGCTGAATACTTAGAAACTATTGTACCTAGTAATATGGAGGACATTAAAATCTTACATACAATAATCATTGTAAAATCAATATCTTCTACAGTTCCATATAATATAAATCTTATTATTATTGGCAATAACATCAATGTTACAAAAGGCATCACAGGTTTCGCTAATCTAATAAAAAATTTATCCTCACAAGTAATAAGTGAGTAAATAATAACTAATACCCCAGTTACAGCTAGTAGTCTATAAGTTCTTATTGACGATATGTAAAATAGAATGATAAAAAGGCTAACCATCGTATCTTCTGGGTTCAATTGATTGAATTTCTTTCTATTATTCATCCTCTTCTCCTAAAATTATCATAAAGCTAGCATAATCCTTCCCAATAAAAAAATTCCCTAAGAACCTCAGGGAATTTTTTATATTATTATATGCAAATTATAAATATGCAAAAAAATATCTGCTCTCCTTCCCTCCGAAGGTTGCTTATCTTTAAATAGGTAGGTCTCCTGGCTTATGAATCATCCTCCATCAACACCTTCCCAGATTCCTCCAGTGGTATCAGTTGATTTCGTCATCAATTACAGTAGCGGGGGCTGCATGGGATTATCACCCATTTCCCTTTTAATCTAATGAACCTAAATAATCTTATATTCAATTGTTTAGATGTTATCACAATATTTATTAATTTGCAACAGAAATTTCATAAAGGTTTTATCTATACCCAATACACCTTTCAACAAATCCTTTAGCAAATTCTATATTTCCCCATAGATGTAAATGGGGGAATCCTGCAAATATATTTTCATCTGCCATGATACATTTTCTTTCTTTACCTGTTGATTTTTTTATTGCAATAAAATCTTCTCCATCAAAATCACTCTTTGTATAGTGGAATTCATGGGCGTTGATATAATCTCCTTTTTTACATAGAATATTATCCTTATTGGCTACTAACTTTACATATCCAAAGTTCTGCAATCTATTGGTTAATTCACTACGATGCCCCAAGGCATTGACCATGGTGTGCCCTTCAATCGTTGAGCCTAAATACATGAAACCGCCGCTTTCTGCATAGATAGGTAATTTATTATTATATGCAGCTCTAATACTCTCTAGCATGGAAGTATTATTAGATAACTTATCAGTATATAACTCAGGATAACCCCCACCGATAATGATCCCATCAAAATCATTTGGCAGACTTTTGTCCTTAAGAGGTGAAAATGGTATCAGCTCTGCCCCTAATTTTCTCAGTAAATCTAGATTGTCCTCATAATAAAAACAAAAAGCATTATCCTTGGCTATAGCTATTCTAGTAGATCCTACCTTTTCTATGCTCATCTTCTCATATTCAATTTCAGGTGAAG
>JAAYGX010000159.1 GCA_012735585.1 Tissierella sp. | reverse complement strand
ATTTAAGTTTAAACAAATATAATTTGAAAAAACAAAAAGAAGAGGTTGAAAGGGTCTATAATAAATTAAATGAAAGATACCTGGAAAAAAATCAACTACAAAACCAACTAATATCAGAGATGTGGCATGACATGAACAATCATATTCATACACTTAAATTGATGTATATATCTGAAAGCAGCGATTCTATTGATTACTTGAATTCTATTGAGAATAAGATGAAATCAATTCCAAATACAATTAAAACAGGAAATAACTTAGCGGATATCATATTTAACGAAAAGTCTTCTGAAGCAAATTTATATAAGATTGATTTTGATGTTAAATCTGTTCTTCCTCCAGTACTTCATATAGATAATACTGATTTTAGTTCTATATTATTTAATACTATTGATAATGCGATAGAAGCGAATATAAATATAGAAAATGATCATAAATATATTTACATTGAAATGTATCCTAAAGGTAATTTTTTATACTACAAAATTAAAAACAGCTATAATTCAAGAATTAATAAGGGTGCTACTAAAAAAATACTGCGTAAAAAGGATTATATTGGGTCTGGATATGGGATAAGTATTGTCAGGGATATTGTTTATAAATTAAATGGAAATATCAAAATAGAAAGTACAGATAATGAATTTATCGTCACCATTATTTTGAACTTAAATGATTAAATAGCTATGTAAACGAAAAGACCAGATCAAAGGATCTGGTCTTTACTTTATATTATTCTTTAAATTGTTCAGCGAACTTTACACCAAAGTCGAAGCACTCTTTAATAGCTTCATCATCTGGGTTCCAAAGAACCAATGGTCCGCCTTCCATTAACTCTAATTTTGCATCTTTAAGTTTCTCTTCAATAATTTTAACAGACTCTCCAGACCAACCATAGGAACCAAATGCTGCTGCTTTTTTCTTTTTAAATCCAATTCCCTTGATCATCTCTAGTAATCCACCAGTTGCATTCATTATACCTTTGTTCACAGTTGATGAACCAAATAGTATACCTTTTGATTTAAATAATTGGGTGATTACATCATTCTTGTCAGTATGAGCTGCATTATATAGTTTTACAGTTACAGTATCGTCTACTGATTTTATACCATCAGAAATGGCTTCTGCCATTCTTCTTGTTGCATTCCACATCGTATCATATACTAGAGTAATTTGATTTTCTTGATAGGAGTCAGCCCATTCTAAATATTTAAGGATGATCTGTGCAGGATTGTCTCTCCAGATGATACCATGACTAGTTGCTATCATATTAAGTGGAAGTTCCATTTTTAATACTTCATTGATTTTCATAGTTACTAATGCACTAAATGGCGTAAGTATATTTGCATAGTACTTAATACACTCTTCTTCTAACTCACATTGATCAACTAAATCATTGTACATCAAGTCTGAAGCATAATGTTGTCCGAAGGCATCATTGCTAAATAGTATGGCTTCACTATCCATATATGTCATCATACTATCTGGCCAGTGTAGCATTCTAGCTTCAACAAATGTTAAAGTTGACTCACCAATATTTAATGTATCACCAGTTTTTACTTCAACAAAATTCCAATCCTCATGGAATGTACCCTTTAATATTTTAGCTCCATTTGCTGTACAGTAAATAGGGGTATTTGGGATTTCTTTCATCAGTAAAGGAAGTGCTCCACTGTGGTCTATTTCTGAATGTTGCATGATAATATAGTCGATTTCATTTAGATCGATTTCTTCTTTTAACTTCTTAATATATTCTTCTGCAAAAGGCGTCCATACAGTGTCAATAAGTACTGTCTTCTCATCTCTTACTAAGTAAGAGTTATATGAAGAACCTCTATCTGTTGAGTATTCATCTCCATGGAATCTTCTTAGCTCCCAGTCGATTTTTCCTACCCAGGTTACTTTATCAGTCATCTTAAAGCTCATTAGTATACCTCCTTAAATTTTCCCATAATTAGTCTATTGATACCCATATATTGTCAATTAACTCAATATAAACTTATTGTGCCAAATTCACAGTTTTATAAATACTTTTTTTCTAATTCTTCAAGTAGTGCTATATATTTATCTTGTAAACCAGAATTAGTTGCTTCTTCCTCAATTTTTTTACATTCATCTTCTATATAGGATTTACTCGTGTCATTTAGCATATTCTCTGCAAACTTATACATTGCTACATTTTCTTTTTCTATATGTCTATCTAAAAGATCAGCATAACAAATAGCATTTGCAATGATATCCAATCTTGCTTCATCATTACCAGCGTTGTAGGACTCAACACCCTTTTCAAGATTAGCCATAAATAATCTACCGGAATCATGTTCTATATACATTCCTGTAATAGCTCCTGATTTTGCTAATTTTTCAATTTCTTTATTCATTGTGTCAAATAAAATGTCCTCTTCTTTACCATGATGATGTTGGTCTGCATAGACCCTTACAAAGTCAATGATCCTTGTAACATCTTCAATATCAAATTCGCCTAATGTCATTACTCTATATGATACTTGTCTAATGACCTTTAGCATTCTTCTTATATTGGTATGTTCATCAACCATAATTCTTATTGATTCCATTCATATCCCTCCTAGTTTTTTAATCTATTTCTTCTAAAGCATCTCTATTTAAAATAATTATTTTTCTATGACCTATTGAATCTATAATTCCTAGTTCTTGAAATGCCGACAGTTTTCTACTTAAGGTCTCTTGGCTCATGCCTATATTAGAAGCTAAATCCTTTTTACTCATTTCTAAATTTATTATGCCATTATCATTGGAAAGTTCCAATAAAGCTTGAGCTAATCTTTTTTCAACGGAGTAGTGATTGATATTTTCTATTATGTTCTCAGCCTTATCTAGTCTTTTACTTAATTCTTCCATTACCTTAAAAGTAATAGAAGGGTATTTAGCCATCAGTTCTTTTAATTTATTTCCATCTATGACACACATATTTGCTTTTTCTATAACTTCTCCATAATCTTGCATTGGTTCTGAAGAAAATAGTGAAAGCTCTCCCATAAATTCACCAGGCCCTAGTATTCTTAAAACCTGTTCTTTGCCAGATTCAGTAAATCTGCTGATCTTGACTTTACCTGTATGAATTACATATAATTTCTCACCTTTATCACCTGCTGTATATACCATTTCACCCTTCTCAAAAACTCTGTCACTGGTAATAGCTGCTATTTCCAACATCTCTTCAGTATTTAAATTGCTAAATATAGGGACAATCTCTATACAGTTTCCTCCATGATCATCAAAACAACTGCATTGCATTTTACCCACCTCGTCTTGATATTATACCCAATGTTTTCTCTATATCACCTATAACACTTTTAATTATATACTATTCTTGTTTTTTATAAATTGACCTAGGTCAATTTATGACCACTAAAAGGCCATAGTTTTTTAGCCTGTTGTTCTGAGACGTAGTCGAAGAATCTTGTTATGCCAATACACTCAAGATCCTTCACTAGCGTTCACCGAAAAGACACCGGTACAGGCAGGATGACAAAACAGGACTTTTTCAGCGGTCTCGCCAATTCTACCATTAATTATCATTTTTAATGATTCCAATAATCTTCTGTGTCACTTCCTGTAAACTCCCAGTGTTCATTACTTCATAATCACAATACTCCTTATACAAAAGGTATCTTTCTTCATATAATGTATAAAGTTTCTCTTTTTTATCTTTAATCAATGGTCTATTGTCTATATCGATATCTTCAATAATGTTTTCCAAGGGTCTATTAATATACACTATAATCCCACTTTTCCTTAAATTATCTATATTCTCAATATACTTTATTACACCGCCGCCAGTCGCTATGACGGTGTTTTCTTCCTTACTTATTTCCTTTACTGCTTCCCTTTCAATACGCCTAAAGCGTTCTTCACCATTTTTAAAAATTTCAGGAATAGTTTTACCAGTACTCTTCTCAATATATTCATCAATACCACAATATTTTATATTAAGCTGGTCAGATAACAATTTTCCTATTGTCGTTTTGCCACAACCAGGCATGCCTATTAATACTATATTTTTCATTTTATTCACCTAATATCATCTACTTGATAGACTCAAAATGTCTTCATATATTTTATTACAAGTTTCTTGATCTATTTCTATAGCATTCCATATTTCTTGAGATTTAATTGCCTGGCCTACTAACATATACAAACCATTTATAGCTTTTAATCCTTTTTCCTTTGCATATTTTAAAAACAGTGTCTCTTGAGGATTGTAGACCAAATCTATTGCAGTATGGAAATTTGATAATTGATCTTTTTTCACTGGTGATTGGTTTGTATGAGGAAACATACCGCATGGAGTGGTATTTATGATCATATCATAGCCCTTTAAGCCCTGTATTTCATCATAATTAATTATTTGAAATCCCTTATATTTCTCCTTAGCAGATAAAATATCCCTGCTTACAATGATTATTTCACCTATTCCACTATCTAAAAGATATTGGACTACTGCCTTTGAGGCGCCACCAGTACCCAGTACAAGGCCTTTTTTATTCTTTATGGAAACTGCCTCCCTATGAAGCATCATGCCAAATCCATAATAATCCGTATTGTATCCAATAGTCTTACCATCTTTAAATGATATGGTATTGATGGCATTTAATTTTTTAGCCTCCTGTGAAATTTCATCTAGATACTCCATAATATCCACCTTATGGGGCATGGTTACATTAAGCCCATCCATTCCCATGCTCTGTAATTCTTGGAGCTTCTTCTTTAAATCTTCCTTTTCACACTGGTATAATTGATATTGACCTTTTATTTGAATTTCTTTAAGAATATTTCCATGAATGGTGGGTGAAAAACTATGGCTTAATTGATTTCCTAAAAGTCCATAATATTTCATTTCAATATCCCTCCTATTCTTTTAAGGTCTTCCCAAAAAGTAGGATAAGATTTTTCTACTGCTTTACTATTTTCTATAATCACTGGCTCCTTGCACTTTATAGATGCAATAGCTAAAGCCATGGCAATACGATGATCATTCCAACTGTTTACGACGCCACCTTGAAGGTTTTCTTTCCCCTTAATTTCAAGACCATCCTCCAGCTCTCTTACATCTGCACCAAGTTTATTTAATTCTGTTGATATGGCTTTTAATCGATCTGATTCCTTAATTCGAAGCCTCTCTCCATTGATTATTTTAGTTGTTCCTTGACTAAGGGAACCTAAAACAGCAAGTATAGGAACTAAATCCGGGCACTGGCTAACATCTATGGTGATACCTTTCGTTTTAGATTTTTTTACTATGACTAAATCATGATCGATATTGATATCAGCACCCATAGATTTAACTATATCCAAAATAGCTTTATCTCCTTGTAAAGAATCCATATTTAAACCACTAGATTTCAATTCTTCCCCTAATACCCCTGCTACGATGAAAAATGCTGCCTGGGAAAAATCTCCTTCTACTTTATAATTGGTAGCCTTATATTTTTGATTTCCTTTGATATGAAATTCCTGATAATTATTGTTCACTACATCTATAGAAAATCTTTTTAACATCTCCAAAGTTAAGTCAACGTATCCTTTGGATTCTAATTCTGTTGTAATGATTATTTTAGAGTCTCCTGGAAGGAGTGGTAATACAAATAAAAGCCCTGTAATAAACTGAGAGCTAATATTACCCTTTATTTTAAAAGTACCTGGTTTTAATTGGCCTTCTATGGTTAATGGAAGTTTGTCATTGTCATTTTCATAATAAATCCCTTGTTCTTTAAATATTTCATAATAGGAATCTAAAGGTCTTTCTATCAATTTCCCTCTGCCTCTATAAGTTACTCTCTTATTTAACAGGCCTGCCATTGGAATTAAGAACCTAAGGGTAGAGCCTGATTCTTTACAATCAATTTCATTATTTAATAATTCTAGCTTTTCTCTTCCTTTGATATGAAGATTACATATACCATTTTCATCTACTTGAGATATTTTCACTTCAATACCAAAGGACTTCATCGCCTCCAATGTGGCAATGATATCATCTGAAAGTATGATATTGTCTATCAGACTTTCCCCTTCCGAAAGACTTGCACAGATAATGGCCCTATGGCTCATACTCTTTGATGGAGGTATATTTATTTCACCTTTTAATGGTGAAGGTTTGATTTCAATATTTTTCATTTATCTTATCCTTTCTACATATAGGAGGAAATATCTTTGTTATTTATCTTTTCTATATAAACTTGACCTATTTCTTTAATTAGTATCAAATTTATATATTGTCCCTTATTTTTCTTATCCAAGCCAATGGTTTGGAGTATTTTTTCCCTATCAATAGCAGGCATCTCATATGGTAATTGATATTTAGATAATACTTTTTTAATAAGATTGGCTGTGCCTTTTTTAGTTTTTCCCATATCTTCACTATTCTTAGTGATATGATACATGCCTATGGCAACAGCTTCACCATGGGTATACTTTGAGTATTTATACTGCTTTTCAATAACATGTCCTAAGGTATGACCAAAGTTTAGTACCATTCTCTCACCTGTATCTAACTCATCCCTTACAACGATATCCTTTTTCATATAACAGCATTTGAAAATAATCCTTTCCATATTTTCAAATAGTTCCCTCTCTGTAAACCCCAGTAAATCCTCAAAAAGTTCTTTATCTAGTATACAAGCGTATTTTATGACCTCTGCCATTCCATCGTAAAAATATCTTTTATCTAAAGTAGCTAAAAGCTCTGGATCGATCAATACTGCACTTGGTTGATAAAAACTTCCTACTAAGTTTTTCCCTTGTGGTAAATTTACTGCTACTTTTCCACCTACACTACTATCTATTTGAGCCAAAAGGGATGTGGGGATTTGGATATATGGGATTCCTCTTAAAAGAGTTGAGGCTGCAAAGCCTGCTAAATCACCGATGACTCCTCCTCCAAAAGCTAGGATTAAATCACCTCTAGTGATTTGAAAATCCAAGAGTTCATTGTAAACTCCTTCCAGTACTTCTAGTGATTTAGATTTTTCTCCTGGCTCCAATACAATCATTCTAACTTGGAAATCAATCTCAAGTTCTTTTCTGATTTTATCTCCGTACAATTCTTCTATATTGTTATCAGTAATAATAGCTATTTTCTTATTTGTATAAACCTTTTTTATTTCCTCACTGATCCGGTTTAGTAATCCCTTTTCAATAATGATTTGATATGAATTTTGTGGAAGATCAACATTAAGTGTTGGCATTCTCCATCAATACCTCCTTTTGCCAATGCCATTTCAGTGTAAGGTCGAATCTTAATGGATAAGATCCTTCTCTACGCTGGGGATGACAAGGGTTTTTCCTTTATCTCAAACATCCTATATTGTTTTATTTTCAATGGCTGCAAGTTTCTCTAAAATCTTCATAAGAGAATCAAATCTCTCAGGAGTAATTGACTGTTGTCCATCACATTTTGCATTGGCTGGATCATTATGGACTTCAATTATTAACCCATCTGCTCCAACAGAGATTGCTGCCTTTGCAAGGGGTTCTACCAACCACCAAAGACCACTTGCATGGCTAGGGTCTACAATAACTGGTAAATGGCTCAGCTTCTTAATAACCGGTATGGCACTTAAATCTAAGGTATTTCTTGTATATGTTTCAAATGTTCTAATGCCGCGTTCACATAGTATTACCCTTTCATTTCCTTCAGACATAATATATTCCGCAGACATCAGAAACTCTTCAACTGTTGCTGCCATACCTCTTTTTAATAAAATGGGTTTATCTGTTTTTCCCAGCTCTTTTAACAGCTCAAAGTTTTGCATATTTCTAGCACCAACTTGAATAATATCCACATCTTCTATAAATTTATCTAAATAATCTGTTGACATGATCTCTGTTACAATAGGCAAACCTGTTTTTTCCCTTGCTATTTTTAACAGCTCAAGGCCTTCATCTCTCAATCCCTGAAAATTATATGGAGAAGTTCTAGGTTTAAACGCTCCTCCCCTTAAAAATCCTGCTCCTGATTTCTTTACTTTTTCTGCAATATCTACAATTTGACTTTCACTTTCTACAGAACATGGTCCAGCAATAATAGCTAGTTTTTCTCCACCTATACTTCCATCTCCTATATTTATGATGCTATCCTCTGGGTGAAAAATCCTATTGGCTTTTTTATAGGGTTCTCTAACATGTATGAGTTGCTCAACATTCCTATTTGCCTTAATTAAATGGGGATCGATTTTATTAGTATCTCCCAACAAACCAAGCATATGCCGATCTCCCCCTAGGATTTCATAGACTTCACATCCTAGGTCTTCCATTTTCTCTTTAATTTTATCAACCTCATTTTGTGAGGTTTCTGGTCTCATTATAATAAGCATTTTCTACCTCCAAATTTCTAAGTAACATTTATATCAGCATATATGGGACATACCGTTCCAGTGGGACATAACTCCTGACCCTCTGTCCCAACCCTCTATCCTACTTTTTATTCTTTCATTGACCTATGTATTATACCCAAAAAGTGGACTAACTCATCAAGAGGAATTTGTCCTGGTGCAGATTTTTCTCCAGCTGAACCAAAAGTCATTGAAGATCCAAATACCTCACCCGCTAAACGACTTATGCTACCTAAAGGTCCCATGGATATGGCTACAAGGGGACTATCTGCATACTTAGTATACATCTCATTCGCTGCATCAAGTAATTTAATTACGTCTTGAATATCCTTTGGCATTACTGCCACTTTTAAAATATCAGCCCCCATATCCTGGATTTTTTGTAATCTATAAATAATCTCCTCTTTTTCGGGAGTTCTATCAAAATCATGATGAGACCCTACTACCAATACACCTGCTTTATGAATATTAGAAATATTTTTCTCTACTATATGGTCCCCAGAAAACATTTCAATATCAATGAAGTCTACATTCCCGCTATTGGCAACTTCTTTATTAAGTAGTGTATATTCCTCCATAGATATTTCCTTATTTCCACCTTCTTTTTTTGTACGAAAGGTAAATAATATTGGAATATCCCTAAGTGAATTTCTTAACTCCCTTAATGTATCTAATACATCCGCTATATTAAATACATCTTCATAAAAATCTATACGCCATTCTACAATATCAACTTTCATATTTTTTAGACTATTTGCCTTTTTTATAATATCTTCCCGGTTTTTTTCTACTATAGAGACAACTATTTTAGGAGAGCCTTCCCCTATATTTAAACCTTTTACTCTTAGTACTTTCATTATTTCACATCCTAAATAAAAAAATCATATAAGTTTAGAATATCATAAACTACAGACTCTTACCAACTCTATTGTTAT
>JAAYGX010000158.1 GCA_012735585.1 Tissierella sp. | reverse complement strand
GTGCGGCAGTATTCACTTTATGTTACAACCCGCCAGTTTGCCTGCTCCTTACGGAACATTCCGTAACGCTTCACAGCATAGATTACTCCATACGCAGGTTACTGACTAAGTGGCTGCCCTACCTTTACCACTGCAGGACTTTCACCTGTTAGCATTTGCCAGCTTCGCTGGACGCACACATCAATACTACGCACTCAACGTGGAACGAGTTAATGAAATTGATGTCTTGGGCTTATTTTTTGAACCTTACGTTTACGGGAACATGTCAATGGGTTTTTGGCTGTTTTTGAAAGAATCGAGGTATATGGAAACATATCAAACTCTATTATCTATCTAAATCATTTATCCTGTATTTAATTCTCAATCGGTTTATCAATTCTTTCATCTTGTTTCTTATAATTAAACAATATTCCCACGTCAAACTCCTTTACTTCATTTATATGTTCGAGCAATACTTTCTGTATTTCTACATTTGTTGAGCAGTCTAAATAAGCTGTTTCAAACCATGCTTTTGCCTTAGCTACATTACCAGCAGAAAGATATTTGTTCGCCAACTTAGTAAATAAGGCTATATCATATAAAACATTACAACGTAATCCGAATTTCTTATATCGATTCTTTATATGCTCAGAAATAACTTGATCAATAGTTTCAATACTCCATGGCCATTCCTCATCTAATAATGTTTTTGACAACAACCCTAAAATTGTACACTCATTTAGTAAATAATCAAACTTAAGAATATTCTTTATTTCTTCTCTATCCGTAAACCCCTCATTTATAACACAAGTGTAGAATATTTTAGTTATAAAAACCATTTGTCTTTTACATTCATTATTAACATTGTTTATTGTCTGATTATATGTCTTTATGACATCTGTCATATTGTAAAGTCTATTATTATCTCCATCCCATAAAACAGCAATAAGATTATTTAAAAAAGCGTTTAACCTCCAACTTTCATTCTCTTTATTCAAATACCTACCATTTTCAATAGTAGGTTCAAATACATAGGGAAGGTTATAAGTATTTGGTTCATCCTCTGAATAATTATATTCTTCAAAATCCACTTCAGGCTGTTTGAAAACAAAATTAATAATTACGTCCCTTGCTATCTTCGCCATTGCAGAGAAAGATAGTTTTGGTTTAATACAGTTACCATCCCATATAATAGGAGCGTCAGCTTTTCGTATCTCAGGAATGAAAAGCTCTTTATCAATTTCTTTAAGCGTGTGTACAAACTTGGAACGCGTATCATAAGAGTCTTTAAGGAGGACTTTCAAATCACTAAATCTCATTTTCAAACCATGGGGGTTGCTTGCATCAAACATAGAATATTTATCAATATTATCAAGTACAAAGTCAACATATCCTTGTTTAAGTTTTAGATGCGCTGATTCTAAAAGAACTGTTCTTATTTCTTCTGCTTTATCATATCCTTCCAGTAATAAATCTAACTTTTTTCTTAACTTATCATCATAATCAGTCCAAATTGGGTCATATGTATTATACTTACTAC
>JAAYGX010000234.1 GCA_012735585.1 Tissierella sp. | reverse complement strand
TCACCATAGTTTTCTCTTTATTTGTTAGGTTTTCCGGATTGATGCCCGGGTCTTTTTTTATTAAGTCTGTTGTTTTTTCTAAGATATCTTTTTCTAGCTCAAGCCTATGAATTTAATCTTTAAGGCGCTTAACTTCCTTTTCAAGATATTCTTTATCATCAGGTAGTTCTATTCTTGGTTTCATTTTTGCAGGCGCCTCTTTTCCTAATTGCTGATTCTTCCAGTTATATAGAGTTACTTTATCAACCCCTATATCATCTGCAATCTCTTTTACCGTTTTTTTGCGAATCAAAAGCACTTTTACTGCTGATTCTTTTTGCTCATCAGTATATTCTATCAAGGATTTTCGATATGAACAATCTTTTTGTTGTTCTGGAAACCTTTCATTTATCCAAGATTTAAGAGTGGCTTTACTAGGATAACCCAATGCATCAATGGTCTTGATAGCATTGGAACCATGTTCAAAATAATACTTAATAGCCTGTTTTTTTTGATTTTCATTGTATTTTTTCTTTCTAGTATATTTGCCTTTAAATTCATTGCCATCTCTAAATTCATAGTACCATTCTCTTAAGGTAGTACGTGATGCTGGGTATCCAATAGATTTGATAGTTTTTGATAACTGTTTATCAAATTTAATATATAATTCTACAGCTTTTTTCTTATCTTCTAGGGAATACATTAAAATCCTCCTTTAATTTGGTCCAGGATTTTGTCCGCATCTCCGATACACGTGATGTGAATAAATTAAACCTTTATGGCTATCAATATCTGGATTACTATTGCACTAAAGATAAGAGATGGGTTTACTTTATCTTAGTTAATGATAAAGTAGCAGGATTTGCTATGGTGATTGATCTTCCTGAAGTGGATGATAGAGAGACTGATTTCCAGATGGCAGAGTTTTTTATAATGCATGCACATAAAATAAACATACCCCTTATAATCAAATAATAATACAGAAAATCCATAGGCATTGAGACGAAAAATCTTGATGCCTATTTTTTGTTTGATAATAGTAAGATATAAGAAAAGTATATAAATGAGGATAATATTCATGTTCATAATCGAAAAACTAAGCCAAGGGTTTAAACTTTTTGATTACCAAGTTGAGCAAAATTGTATTGACGCTTATATTCAAGATTAAAAAAGGTCTGATATATTAACTAATGATGAAAAGCTGAACCAGAAAGTATCAGGGAATACTCCTATTACTTTCTGTATTACCCTTATAATGGTTGGTGCTTATTTCGATGTTTTACATATGCTAGTGTACTTACTTTTTTTACAAATCCACCTTATCTTTTGAAGGAATGAATTTGTTTATTTCAAGAGGGATAGAAGCCTTAATCAATATTTAGCAAAACAGGAACAGTTTTGTTTTAAAGTTATTGTTATAATAAAGTTACAGTACTGAGAAAGATCAGGTGGAGGTGGACATTGAATTACAGGAAAGATATTGAAAAGTGTATTAAATTCATTGAAGAACATATCAAAGAAAATATTACTATTGAAGAAGTTGCTAATCAATCTGGGTACTCCCTTTATCATTTTTGCAGAGTTTTTAGTCTATGTAAGGGTGTATCTGTTATGGAATACATTCGAGGACGCAGGTTGGCTTTAGCAGCTATAGAATTATACAAAGGGAGAAAAATTATTGATATTGCAGTGGACTATGGATTTGAAACATCTAGTGGCTTTGCTAAAGCTTTTCGTAAAGCTTTTGGTTATAGTCCCACACAGTATATAGTACGAATGGCTGGATATACTGATGCAAAAACACCATTTGAAATTGGAGGTTATATTATGAATCCTATTATTGTAAAAAAATCTGCGTTTAAGGTGGCTGGCTATGGAATTAAGACTAATATTACTGGGGTCACATATACAAAGGATATTGCATCCTTCTGGAGCAATTATAATGGTGAAAATTTAGAAAGCAAAATGTACAGAATCTTAAATCCTGCTAAGCATGGAGAAGTGGGATTATGTGTTCCATTATCTGAAGATGGAAATGCAATATATCTTTTAGGTATAATTGTTGATGATTTTTCAAAGGTAGAAGAAAATATGCTAACAGTAGAAGTGCCAGAGGCTGAATATGCAGTTTTTACAACGACTCCCGTGGATACTACAAATGACAAAGAACAAAATGAGTTTGCAAAGATCATTGCAGGCACATGGAAATATATTTTTGAAGATTGGTTTAAAGACAGTGGATATGTTTATGATGAAAGTAAATTTGATTTTGAATTCTATGATGAACGTTGCCATCATAGGCAGGATACTGTCATGGATATTTATGTTCCTATTAAAAAAGTAAAATATTAGAATAGATCAAGGGAGAAAGGTGATAAAAGATGTTGAGCTATTATGGTAGATTGTCTTCAGAACTATATGATATGGATAAGCCTATAGGTTCTTCTTTTGGAGATGTAGAATTTTACATGAATAGATTAGAGTCGTGTAAAGGGCCTATTCTTGAACCTGCAACAGGAACTGGTCGTATATTAATTCCGCTTTTAGAAAAAGGATTAAATGTTGATGGATTTGACAGTTCGAAAGATATGTTAAATATATGTGAGAATAATTGCAGAAAAAGAGATTTGAATCCTAAACTTTTTGAGGCAAAGATGGAGTCTTTTTTACAAGATACAAAATATGATGCTATTATATTGCCAACGGGAACGTTCCTTCTACTACATAAAAGAGCAGATTCAATAAAAGCATTAAAAAATTTTTATAAGCATTTATCTAAAGATGGTAGATTAATTGTTGATATGTCTTTACAAACGGATATTGCAATAGGTACAGTTTCTACAAGAACTTGGGAATATTCTAATGGTGATATAATTACATTAGAAAATAAAATTGTGGAAGTTGACTATATAAATCAATATACTATTTCCCATGGGCGATATGAAAAGTGGCGTGAAGGTGTACTTCTTCAAACTGAATTAGAGTATTTTCCATTACGATGGTATGGAGTAGAAGAGTTTAAATTAATACTTGAAAGTATAGGATTTAAAAATATTATGATTTCTTCAGATTATAAATTAGGGCAATACCCAACAAATTCTGAAGAGATAATTACTTTTGAGGCTGTTGCTATAAAATAGAAATGGTATTGCTACTTAGATATTTCATATAGCTATATTTATTCTAGTATAACCATGGCTATTGACTGGCACTTTTTAAAAATGTACCTTAGGTAAAGGAACATTGCGTGCATTGGTGGAACCAGTGGCTTTATATGACATCATAATCGTCTCTTCAAGGCACGTTTAGCTTTACATACATTGTGTATTTATATGTTGACAAAACGATTTTTCTTTGCTATTCTACAAACATACACAGTGTATGAAAG
>JAAYGX010000209.1 GCA_012735585.1 Tissierella sp. | reverse complement strand
CTTGCCGATGAGCTGAAGAAGGATATCCAGAATTATGTGAAGAAGAGGACGGCGCCGTATAAGTATCCGAGAATTGTGGAGTTCAGGGAGGAGCTGCCGAAGACGCTGGTGGGCAAAGTGCTCCGCCGGGTCTTGCGGGAGGAGGAAGAGCGCAAGCGGGCGGCGGGCTGACGTCGAAATTTCCGGAGCGGGGCCGCAGGCCGCGCTCCAGCGGACGACACGACGAAACGTACGAGGAGAGGAAGTGCGAAGATGCCACACGACATCCGCTCGGCGGCGGTGCTGGGAGCCGGCACCATGGGCTCGCAGATCGCGGCCCATCTGGCCAACCAAGGCATTCCGGTGCTGCTGCTGGACATCGTGCCGAAAGACGCGGGCGACGATCCGAAAGAACGCAACCGCGTCGTGCTGAACGCCCTGGAGAACCTGAAGCGGCTGAAGCCCGCGCCGCTGGCGGGCCAGGCCTCGCTGAAGCTGATTACGCCGGGCAACTTCGAGGACGACCTTCCCCGCCTCAAGGACGTGGACTGGGTCGTGGAGGCGGTCGTCGAAAATCTCGACATCAAGCACCAGCTCTGGTCGAAGGCGGCGGCGCACGTGCGGCCCGACGCGATCGTCAGCTCCAATACGTCGGGCATTCCTATTCACCGCATCGCGGAAGTGCTGCCTGAAGCGCTGCGGAAGCGGTTCCTCGGCACCCACTTCTTCAACCCGCCGCGGTATTTGTATTTGCTGGAAGTGATTCCGACGCCCGACACCGACCCCGAGGTGGTGCGGCGCATCAGCGAGTTCGCGGAGCGGGTCCTGGGCAAAGGCGTCGTTTTGGCCAAGGACACGCCCAACTTCATCGCCAACCGCGTCGGCACCTACGGGCTCATCGAGACGCTGCGCGTCATGGAGGAGCAGGGCCTGCGGGCCGACGAGGTGGACGCCGTCACCGGCCCGGCCATGGGCCGGCCCCGCTCGGCCACCTTCCGCACGCTGGATTTGGTCGGCATCGACGTCTTCAAGATGGTCGCCGACAACTTGCACACGGCCGCGCCGGAGCAGTGGGAGCGGGACGCGTTCGCGGTGCCGCCCGTCATCGACGCGCTCATCGAGCGGGGCGCCTTGGGCGAAAAGACCCGCCAAGGCTTCTACAAGCGGGAGAAGGTCGACGGCGAGACGCAGATTCTCGTGCTCGACCCGGAGACGATGGAGTACGTGCCGCGGCGGCGGCTGGACGCGCCGTCGCTGACCGCGACCCGCGCCATGGACGATCCGCGGGAGCGCATCCGCTACCTGGTGAACGCCGACGACAAGGCCGGCCGCTTCGCCTGGGAGATTATGAAGCGGACGCTCTTGTACACGGCCCGCGTCGCGGCGGACATGGCCGACGACATCGGCAGCATCGACAACGCCATGCGCTGGGGCTTCGGCTGGGAGCTGGGCCCGTTCCAGGTGTGGGACGCCATCGGGCTGCGCGAGTCCGTCCGGCGAATGCGGGACGAGGGCGCGGACATTCCCGAATGGGTGGCCAAGCTGGCCGAGAGCGACACGCCCGCGTTCTACGCCCTGGACGGCGGCGCGATGACGTACGCCACGTTCGACGGACGGCGGGCGCTGCTGAAGGAGCGGCCCCGCACGTTCGACGTGGTGCGCCTGAAGGCCCGCGAGAAGGTGGGGCGGGCGCTGCCCGGCGCGACGATGTACGATCTGGACGACGGCGTGGCGCTGGTGGACTTCCACTCGCCCAAACAGGCCATCGGCGGCGATTTGATGCAAATGCTGCACTTCGCCATGCAGAAAGTGCGCAGCGAGTTCCGGGGGCTGATCATCAGCAGCCACGTGCTGCCCAACTTCTCCGTGGGCGCCAACCTGGCTCTCATTTTGATGGCCGCGCAGGAGGGCGAATGGGACGAGGTCGATCTGGCCGTACGGCAGTTCCAGGGCGTCAACCAGGCGCTGAAGTACTTCGAGCGGCCGGTGGTGGTGGCGCCCTACGGCATGACGCTGGGCGGCGGCGCGGAGCTGACCTTTGCGGCGGACCGGGTCGTGGCGGCCT
>JAAYGX010000236.1 GCA_012735585.1 Tissierella sp. | reverse complement strand
CTATTGGACCTATTGGACCTACTGGTGCTACTGGTGCTATTGGACCTATTGGACCAACTGGTGCTATTGGTGCTATTGGACCTATTGGACCTACTGGACCTACTGGTGCTATTGGTGCTATTGGACCTATTGGACCTACTGGTGCTACTGGTGCTACTGGACCTTCTGGAGGACCAACTGGACCTACTGGCCCTACTGGACCAACAGGACCACCAGGTACTGTTCAGCCAAATCCGTTTAAAGTGTTTGTTAGTGCAGGAGCAGTTGGTGGTGACGGCTCCCAATCTAATCCATTTGGGACTATTCAAGAAGGGGTAGCAGCTGTATCTCCTACAGGTATTGTTCATATATTAGTCGGAACTTATTCGATTTCAGCAACTGTAACAATAAATAAAGAAGGTGTCACCCTAAAAGGTTACCCTGGTACCGTAGTTGAAGTAATAGCACCAGTTATTGCTTTTCTAGTCACCGGTAATTGAGTAACAATTGATGGATTAACTATGACAAGTGATATTCCGTATGCTGCTGAGTTTATTCAAATAGCTGGTACCAACCATAAAATAGTTGACAATATTATTTTTGGGCCACCACAGGCGGGACCATCTACGGGTTGGGTAGTAAATCGTGGTTTTGTTACTCAGAATAATGTGACCAATATCTTAATTCAAGATAATATTTTTTATTCTCTCCGTCAACCTGCTTATTTGAATCCTAATTCAACCGGGCACATTGTTGGCAATGTAGTTTATAATACCAGAGGATTTGTTGTAGATCGTGCAGTATTTGTTTTTTCTGGTAACTCGTGGGGAATTCCTGAAAATGCAGTCGATATTGCTTTGCTGCTAGGAACTATTACAGGCCCTCCATACGATCCTTTAGCAGAGTTAGCTGATAATAATAGTAATGCTACAATTGATGATCAAAGGTAGAGAGAATATGAATATCTTTTAGATTATTAGTTAATAACTTATGAAGGCACCATTTCGGTAAAGAATTGGTGCTTTTACTTGGTCCAAAGTCAATCTAATATTCATAGTATATACTATAATACAAATTATGAGGTGATCTTTTGGTAACAGTAAGTCTATGCATGATTGTAAAATATGAGGAAGATGTGATAGCTAGATGCTTGAATTCTGTAAAAGATATTGTTGATGAAATAATCATAATAGATACAGGCTCAACTGATAATACAAAAGAAATAGCGAGAGGCTTTACTGATAAAGTATTTGACTTTAATTGGATTAATGATTTTTCAGCAGCTAGAAATTACTCTTTTTCAAAAGCTACAATGGATTACATTATATGGCTTGATGCCGATGATATTGTACTTGAAGAAGATTTAACAAAATTTAAGCAGTTAAAGGAATACTTGGACCCAAAGATAGATATTGTAATGATGAAGTATAATGTAGGTTTTGATGACCAAGGCAATGTAAATTTTTCCTATTTTAGGGCAAGACTTATAAAAAGATCTGGAAATTACCTATGGCACGAACCTGTTCATGAATACATTCAAATGAGTGGTAATATTATTAGTATTGATATTTGTATAACACACAAAAAAAACAATACACCAGTATCTGGAAGAAACCTAGCTATATATGAGGAACTATTATCTCAAGGCAAAGAGTTAACAACAAGGGGACTCTATTACTATGCTAGAGAATTAAAAGATATCGGCAGGTATGATGAGGCAATAAAATATTTCAACAAGTTTCTTGATTCGGAAAAAGGTTGGTTAGAAGATAATATAAGGGCATGTAGCGAACTTGCAACATGCTATAGTATAAATAATGATAGCAAAAATACTCTCAGATCTATACTAAGAAGTTTTGAGTATGATACTCCCAGGGCTGAACTTTGTTGTCAAATAGGATATTATTATAAAAATAAAGAAAATTATCATCATGCACTTTTCTGGTTTAATCTAGCAATAAATCTAGAAAAGCCTGAAAATAGCTGGGGTTTTATTGATCATGACTCTTGGGGTTACATACCCTGCATAGAATTATCAGTTTGTTATGATAAACTAGGAAATATTGAAGAAGCAATAAAATATAATGATAAGGCTGCAGAGTATAAACCAGATGACCCTCAAGTTTTGCACAATAAAAAGTACTTCAAGGGATT
>JAAYGX010000157.1 GCA_012735585.1 Tissierella sp. | reverse complement strand
CTTAATTTTGAATGGCTTTTATGGTTTTAGTAATAATTATAAACAGCAATATAGTACTTATGAATCTCTGGGAGCAAGAGAAATATTGAATGAAGATATGTCTATGCATTAAGATAGCTACAACCCATGTTTTAGACCCAGGTCATGGGGTAAAGACTCAGGAGCAGTAGGTAATAGTCTACAGGAAAAGAATATCAACTTATCTGTAACACTCAAAATTGGAGATATACTAAAAAGGCATCATAAAATCTCCATAATTACAATTATCCTTAAAAATCTCCTATTTTATCCGATATATATAATAAGAAATAATAGTCGTGATTTCTTTAGAATAAGAAATAGGAGGTAATATTATGGATGTTAATAAGATTAACAAAATTACGAGCACTAACTATTCTTATGACAGAAAAGATTACGCAATAGAGAAAGCAAGTTCAAAGTATGAGATCAAGCCACCGGCTAGTGAAGTAGATGTTTATATACCTGATAGCAAGACTAGCAACTCAGATGTAGGAAAGACTTATACACGTGATGCTGCTACCATTGACAGACTAAAACTAGAGGCAGACAGACAGACACAACAGCTAAGAGATATAGTGGAAAAGCTAATCTTAGAGCAAGGTGACAAATTTAGAGAATCAGGTATGATAGAAGTAGATAAGGAAACAAGACTAAAAGCACAAGAGGCTATTTCAGAAGATGGTTATTGGGGAGTAAAACAAACTTCTCAAAGATTATTTGATTTTGCAATTGGATTAACAGGTGGGGATCCAGCCAAGGCTCAAAGTATGAAGGATGCTTTCATAAAAGGATTTAAGAAAGCAAAAGAAGCTTGGGGTGGGCAATTACCTGAAATCAGTAACCAAACCTATGATGCAACTATAAAGATGTTTGACCAATGGATTGCAGAAAATGAATAATAGTATTAAATAAAACTTTATAATAAGTGACAATAGGCAATATAAGGCTTTCTTATATTGCCTAGAAGTATATTTACTTGCGTAGAATATAAATTGGTGGGTATAGTTTAAATAAACAAAAATTTAACAAGGAGGATCTGTATGCGAGTAAAAGATAAAGTAATAATATTAACTGGTGCAAGTTCGGGGATCGGTGAATCAGCTGCCTTAACATTGGCTAGAGAAGGTGCTAAGGTAGTAGTAGTAGCTAGAAGATATGAAAGACTAGAGGCTTTAAAAGAAAAGGCAGCAGAATTACAGGGTGATATATATCCAGTAGCTGGAGATATGTCTAAAGATGAAGACATTAAAAACCTTGTAAAAGCAACAGTAGATAAATATGGGAGAGTTGATATTTTAGTAAATAATGCAGGAATATTAGATCGATTTTTATCAGCGGACAATGTAGAAGATGAGATTTGGGATAATGTACTGGCAGTTAATTTAACTGGCCCTATGAAATTAATCAGAGAAGCAATGGTTTATATGAAAAAACAAGAATCTGGAAATATCATAAATATAGCTTCTGTTGGTGGCTTATTTGGTGCAAAAGGTGGATTAGCTTATGTAACTAGTAAGCATGGTATTATAGGAATGACAAAACATATAGCAGCTATATTTGGAGAAGAAGGTATTCGATGTAATGCCATTGCCCCAGGTAGTATCAAGACTGAAATTGGCAACACCGTAGAAAATCCTAATATGCAAGTATATAATAAGGTGATGAAGAGTGCATCGGTACTTCCAGTTTTAGGTGAACCAGAAGATATCGCCAATGTAATATTATTTTTAGAATCAGATGAATCCAAGTTTATTAACGGAGCAACTATAGTGAGTGATGGTGGATGGACTATTCAGTAGTAGGCATTACCTGACTTAAATCATATTGAATATTTAAAGAAATAAAACACTATTTAAGAATAGGATTTAAATAGTGTTTTTGTTTGGTGCTTGATAGTATAAAATTGCAATGGCTCCTTTGATTTTTATGTTAATCTTATTTATTTCATTCCCACGCCTTGCTTCATCAGTGAGCATTATGGTTCTACTAGGAGTTATAATAGCAATTGGCGTATCAAGGTTTTTATATAAAAAGGTTATTTATAGACCTAGTTGAAAGGAGAATTTAGTTTTGATTTAT
>JAAYGX010000156.1 GCA_012735585.1 Tissierella sp. | reverse complement strand
TGCGATAAAAATTCTAAAGGAGTGTGTTTTAATGAAAGGAAATTCTATTTTTAAAGGTGTAGCAACAGCGCTAATTACCCCAACGGGGGAAAATGGTGTGAATTATCAACAATTAAAAGAATTAATTAATTGGCAAATAGATGAGGGAATTGATGCTCTCGTTATTTGTGGAACCACAGGTGAGAGCTCTACCCTAACAGATGCAGAACGCAAAGAGGTACTACGATTTTCAGCTGAAGTAATTGGGGGAAGAGTACCAGTAATTGCAGGAACAGGTTCTAATGATACCGCATATGCAATAGAAATGACTAAGTATGCTTGTGAAATAGGTGCCGATGCAATGTTAGTAGTGACCCCATATTATAATAAAACAACTCAAAAAGGTCTTGTAAAGATGTTCAATGCAATTGCAGATGCCAGCACAAAGCCAATCATTCTTTATAATGTGCCATCAAGAACAGGAATAAATATTGAACCAGAAACATATCTTGAACTTGCAAAACATCCAATGATTTCTGGAATCAAGGAAGCAAACGGTGATTTATCAAAGATTGTTGAGACGATGTCGCTTATTGGTGACAAATTGGATTTATACTCAGGTAATGATGATCAGATACTACCATTACTTTCACTTGGAGGGTCTGGAGTTATATCGGTTCTTTCAAATGTATTACCTGCAAAGACTCGTGAGATATGCACTAAATATTTTGAAGGTAATATTGAAGGAAGTGCGGAAGTGCAATTTAATCTATTACCATTGATAAATGCCCTATTTTCAGAGGTTAATCCCATTCCTGTAAAGGCTGCAATGGCAAAGATGGACTATTGTGAAAACTACTTGAGACTTCCATTGACCACTATGGATGAAACCAAAGCCGAAATAATGTATGAATTGATGAGAGAGCAAGGAATTCGTTTAAAATAAAGGAGTGATTGAATGAAAATAATAGTTAATGGCTCCAATGGGAGAATGGGTAAGGAGCTTTTAAAACTAATTGAAGATGGCTATAAAAGCGCACAGTTGGCAGCAGCTGTAAATAGATCTAGCGGTGAACACGGTAAAAATTTAGGTTTTACTCAATTAGATGAATTTACGGGAGAGGCTGATTGCATAATAGATTTCACAAACCATGAACAAACCAATAGCTTAGTTCAGTATGCTGTAAAAAGAAATTTACCCTTAGTAATCGCAACTACTGGTCAAACAGAAGAAGAGATAAATATAATAAGGAAGGCCGGCAAAGAAATACCAATATTTTTTTCAGCAAACATGTCTGTTGGAATAGCCATATTAGTAGAATTATCCAAAATGACAGCTCAATTAATGGGTAATGCTGATATCGAGATCATAGAGAAACACCACAATAGAAAAGTAGATGCTCCTAGTGGCACAGCATTGATGATCGCTGATGCTATAAAAGAAGTCAGAACAGATGTGACATATGTTAAGGGAAGAAATGGCTATGATAAACGTGAAAAAAATGAAATAGGCATTCATGCCATTCGAATGGGAAATATATTTGGAGAACATGAAGTGATCATTGGAACAGATACTCAGACCATTAGCCTTAAACATGAAGTCTATAATAGATCATTATTTGCAGAAGGTGCTTTAGCGGCTGCAGAGTTTATAGTAAATAAAGGTCCTGGTATTTATAGTATGCAGGATATGGTTCATAGTAAATAAGGAGGAAGATATGAGAGTAGGAATTTATGGATACGGAAACTTAGGAAAAGGTGTAGAATGTGCTATAAAAAACAATCCTGACATGGAACTTGTTGGGGTATTCACCCGAAGAAATCCATCTGAAGTTAAGTTACTTACTGAAGGAGTAAATGTTTATTCATCTAATGATATTATGACTATGAAAGATGAAATTGATGTATTGATTATTTGTGGTGGAAGTGCTACGGATCTTCCTCATTTGACTCCTGAATTGGCAAAGGACTTCAATGTTATAGATAGCTTTGACACACATTCAAAAATACCTGAACATTTTGAAAATGTGAACAAATCTGCAGAAGAAGGCGAAAACATTGCAATCATATCAGTAGGATGGGATCCTGGAATGTTTTCTGTAAATAGACTATATGCCATGTCAATACTTCCAAATGGCAAGGACTATACATTTTGGGGGAGAGGTGTAAGCCAAGGCCATTCTCAAGCACTTAGAGAGGTTGAAGGGGTACTAGATGGAAAACAATATACGATTCCAGTGAAATCCGCCCTTGAAAAAGTGCGAAGTGGTTCAAAACCAGAGCTTTCTACAAGGGAAAAGCATATACGAGAATGTTTCGTTGTAGTAGAGGATGGAGTAGACAAAGAAAGAATTAAACAAGAAATCACCACTATGCCAAATTACTTTGTTGATTATGAGACAACTGTAAACTTTATAACAGAGGAAGAGTTGAGAAGAGACCATTCTAAAATTCCTCATGGAGGATTTGTCATTAGAAGTGGAAGCACAGGGTGGAATCATGAGCATAATCAAATTATAGAGTATAATTTAAAGCTGGATTCCAATCCAGAGTTTACTTCCTCCGTACTTGTTGCCTATGCAAGAGCAGCTTATCGTATGAGATGTCGTGGAATTACTGGTTGTAAAACTGTAGTCGATGTAGCACCTGCTGATTTATCATTACTTACTCCTGAAGAAATACGAGCAGAATTACTTTAAAAATATTGAGATAAAAAGTTTACAGATGAGGAGTGATTAAATGATTTGTGATAATTTATCGATTAATGAAAAAGGACATTTGTCATTAGCAGGAGTGGATACCGTAGAAATATCAAAAAAGTATGGTACACCACTATACCTTATGGACGAAGATAGAATTAGATATAATTGCAATTTATATAAGAATGCTATGAGAGCGTATTTGGGTGAAAATTCATTGCCACTGTATGCTAGTAAAGTTGCTTCCTTTAAGAGAATTTACGAAATTATGAAAGATGAAGGAATGGGAATCGACGTTGTTTCCTCAGGTGAAATTTATACTGCTTTAAGGGCCGGTATGACATTGGAAAATGCATATTTTCATAGTAACAACAAAACAGATTGGGATATTGAATATGCAATGGACAATAGAATTGGATATTTTGTTGTAGATAATATTGAAGAACTTTATGCCATTGAAAATGAAGCTAAGAAGAGAGATATGCAGCAAGCTATTTTATTACGTATAACGCCAGGTATTGACCCGGATACCTTAGAAGCTATTACAACAGGTAAGGTGGATTCTAAATTTGGAAGTGCCATAGAAACTGGACAGGCTGAGAACATGGTCAAATATACATTAAGTTTGCCCCATATCAAACTATATGGTTTCCATTGTCACATAGGGTCTCAGGTCTTTGATGCTGATAGTTATCTTCGTAGTTCAGATATAATGATGAATTTTATTAAGGATATGAAGGACAAATTTGGATTTGAAACCTTACAACTAGATATTGGTGGGGGATTTGGGGTTCGCTATACTGAAGAAGATCCTATCTTGGACATACCTTATGAAATAAAAAGAATAGCAGAGTTTATATTAGAAAAAGCAAAGGAATTATCTATTACAATGCCAAAGATTCTAATGGAGCCAGGGAGGAGTATCGTTGGGGATGCTGGACTAACCCTCTATACCGTTGGAACTATTAAAAGCATACCAGGCTATAAAAACTATGTTTCAGTTGATGGTGGAATGACAGATAATCCACGATTTGCCCTATACGGATCACCTTACTCAGTTTATGTAGCAAATAAAATGAATGAAGATAGAAATTTCATAGCTGATGTAGTAGGGAGATGCTGTGAAAGTGGAGATATTATTCAGCAGAATGTTTCTCTTGCAAATACAGGACGATATGACATCATAGCAGTTTTGACAACAGGAGCATATAATTATTCTATGGCTTCTAACTACAATAGACTGACTCGTCCACCAGTGGTTATGCTAAAGAGTGGAAAAGATTATATTGCAGTAAAAAGAGAAACCCTAGAAGATTTAGTCAGAAATGATGTATAAATAAATTAATATAAAATATTTTCAGAAAATACTTTAAAACATTAAAGAGATATAGTATAATATTTAGAAATATCTATTTACGGTCATATAATAAAAGCTAAGATAAGGACTAGTAAATCTATTAAGGTCATTAGAGAGAGAAGTTCATCGGCTGAAAGACTTCTTAGATACATTAGATTGAATACCACCTTAGAGCTCAATTCTGAAAATAATTAGGAATATGCGTTTGCTGCGTTAAGGCTAGACATGCTATATTTAGGTGGACAACGAGTAGATACACTCGTCCTATTTAGGATGGGTGTTTTTTTGTACTCAAATTTAAATAGAGAGGGGACTTAATATGAAGGAAGTCATTGTTGCAAAATTTGGAGGAAGTTCATTGGCTGATAGTAAGCAGTTTACCAAAGTTAAAAATATAGTTACCTCAGATAAGAATAGAAGGTATATTGTACCATCAGCCCCTGGTAAGAGAAATAATAATGATCACAAGATTACAGATTTATTATATATGTGTTATCAACTTGCTTCCCATAGCATTAACTTCGATGAGGTTTTTAGTATTATCTCAAAAAGGTATATGGATATATGTAAGGAACTAAACTTAAGTTTAAATATAGGGGAAATTCTTTCTAATATAAAGACAAAAATTCAAGAAGGGGCTACTAGGGATTTTACAGCCAGCAGAGGTGAATATTTAAACGCCATTATTTTATCAGAGTATTTAGGATATGAATTTGTCGATGCTAGTGAGTTAATTTTGTTTGACAAAGAAAATAAGCTGAATCTTGAAAAAACTAAGTTACAGATTCAATCCATATTAGCTAATATGCCCAATGCAGTGATTCCTGGGTTCTATGGAGCCAATATATCTGGAGATATTATTACTTTTTCAAGAGGGGGATCGGATATTACCGGTGCCATAATAGCAAGCGCAGTTAATAGTCAATTATATGAAAACTGGACAGATGTATCTGGTTTCTATATTGCAGACCCAAGGATTGTAAACAACCCTAGAAATATTGATACAATCACATATAAGGAACTCAGGGAGCTATCATACATGGGTGCACCAGTATTGCACGAAGAATCAATTTTCCCCATAAAAAGTGTGGGTATTCCCATAAATATAAGAAACACGAATCAACCTGACGATCCGGGGACTATGATTGTTAATGACTCACACCCTGTGAACTATGCAGAAAACATAACTGGAATTGCAGGCAAAAAAGATTTTACAGTGATATCAATTGAAAAAACAATGATGAATGAAGAAAAAGGTTTCTTTAGGAAACTCATATCGGTGTTTGAAAGTAATGATATCTCTGTAGAGCATATTCCATCAAGTATCGATTCTATTTCAGTAATCGTCTCCAATTCTGAAATACACACAAAATTAGATAAGGTAATAGAAGAGATTAAAATATATTGTAAACCAGATTCAATTGTTAGCTATCCAGATATGTCCTTAGTTGCAGTAGTAGGTAGAGGTATGATTAATACGAAAGGAACCTCTGCTAAAATATTTACAGCCTTAGCCAAAGAAGGAGTTAATATTCGTATGATTAGTCAAGGTTCCAGTGAATTAAATATTATTATTGGAATTGGAAACAAAGACTTCAATAAGGCAATCTCAGCTATATATGAAGAATTCAAAACAAAAAAAGGGGAGAAATAATATTATGAGAAAATATAATGTAGCAGTAATAGGAGCAACAGGCTTGGTTGGAAGCACTATTTTGAAGATTTTAGAAGAAAGGAATTTTCCTATAGATCATATATATTTTTTATCTTCTAAAAAATCAGCTGGTAATCAGATCGTCTTTAAAGATAATGAATATACAGTAGAAGAATTAAATGAAGACTCATTTAATAAAGATATAGACTTTGCTTTCTTTGCAGCAGGTGGAACTGTTAGTGAAAAGTACGCAAATATTGCAGTAGACAAAGGTATCAGGGTAATTGATAATAGCAGTATTTATAGAATGGAAGAAGAAGTACCGTTAGTAGTTCCTGAAGTAAATCCGGATGAAATTTTTAATTCCAGAGGGATTATATCTAATCCTAACTGTTCGACTATTCAGTCAGTTTTGCCACTGAAACCTTTACATGACAATTTCAAAATTAAAAGAATTATATTCTCTACTTATCAAGCAGTATCAGGATCTGGGTTAGGTGGGATCAAGGATCTTGAAGATGGGCAGATAGAGTTTTATCCATATCAGATTCAAGGAAATGCACTTCCTCATATTGATAGTTTTTTAGAAAATGGCTATACAAAAGAGGAAATGAAAATGATCAATGAAACAAAGAAAATCCTTAAGGATGATAGTATAAAAATAACTGCGACTACAGTTAGAGTACCAGTTAAACACTGTCATAGTGTGTCGGTGAACTTAGAGTTTGAAAGGACATTTGAGTTAGAAGATGTCTATAAAGTTTTGGAACAATTTGATGGAGTAATTGTTAAGGATGATGTTCAAAACAATAAATATCCAATGCCTTTAGATGTAGAGGGTTCAGATAAGGTATATGTAGGTCGAATAAGAAGGGATTTTAGTCTGGATAATGGACTGAATCTATGGATAGTTGCGGATAATATTAGAAAAGGAGCAGCTACAAATGCAGTACAAATAGCAGAGCTATTAATAAAAGATTAAAGGAGTATGAGATGAGATATTTTAGTTCTAGAAACAAAGATATTCAAGTTTCTCCAAGTGAGGCGATAATTAATGGAATTTCAAAAGATGGTGGATTATATGTCCCAGAATCACTTCCTCAAATAGATAATTTAGGTGCTATGAAGGATATGGATTATAAAAGCATAGCATTCCATATTATGAGTAAATTCCTAACGGA
>JAAYGX010000155.1 GCA_012735585.1 Tissierella sp. | reverse complement strand
GTAAAATCAAGTCAACATGATACCCGTTTATAACTAACCATCCGCCACCATTAATCCAATCACCCCACGCTCCGGGAGGTACAACAAGGTCGATTCTATTCTCATCATCCAATTCTGTAGCAATTTGGTTAATCGCTGTTAGGTCAAATGATTCTGATTTGTAATAGATTTCGATATCTATATCAGAATCCTCTGTATGGGTACCTCTTGCACGGGAACCCCCTAATACGATGCCTTCTATATAAGGCAAAGAGGATAATTTTTCTGTCACTGATTGAATAATATTATCTACCATATCAAAACACTCCTTTATTACTTTTTATTATTCATCTAACAATTTAATAACTGGAATAAGTGGGCAAACTAGGGCAATACCAACTATTAGGGTTCCAGATATTAAAAACCAATTATTTACACCATTTCTATCAGCAAATATTCCTGATAGAATTAAACCTAGCGGCATAGCCAGTGACATAATGCTTCCTGTAAAAGAAAACACACGTCCTAAATATTCAGGTTTAATTTTTTCTTGAAAAAGAGCCATTTGAAACTACTTATTCAGCAATCGCGCCCAGTTGAAAGGATCCTCCAGGATTAATCGTATATTATATATTTTCCTTCCTCCTGTATCTTTTTTAAAGATGTAAGCATATTATTTATTTCTTCATCAGAATGTCTTTCCCATGATCCTAATTCAGCTATTATTTTCAAAGGAGATTTAGATCTATAAGAACGTGTGGGGTTTCCAGGAAATCTTTTATCAGTTAAGTTCGGATCATTTTCAAAATCACCTAATGGTTCTACAATATAAATTCTTTCCTTTGATTCAGATGCTGCTAATTCAGCACCCCATTTAGCAGCATTTAATGTTGCAGTAAAATATATATAGTTGGATTTTTTATCTTGGTAATTTGATAAGTGTTGCTGTTTTAATAAATCTCCAATTTTAAGTTCTGCTTTAGTACCATGAAAGAAAGGTCCATTATCTAAAACATCATGTTTGTTATCCATACTGATCCACCTCTTATATTTTTTTGATTTATGCATATCATTTATTATCTATATCTTTTTCTGCTATACTTATATTCAAATTCCCTTATGTCATCTATAAATCACCCCAAAAATAGGGGTCAAAAAACGGTGTTTTTTCACTCATTTTTTGATCCAAAACCGACCTCGAACCTCTATATGTTGTGGTCAAGTTCTACTTTTTGCCCTCTGAACCACAATACGTCATCAGAATTATACTCTCAACGTGAGGCGTCCTAGGAAACATATCCATTAACTTTACCTTATCAACCCTATATCCCCTCTCAATAAACACCTTCAAATCCCTAACCAAAGTTACAGGATTACAAGATACATATACAAAGCTTTGGGGATTAAAATCTATAATCTTATTTATAGCTTTAGGATGAATTCCGTCTCTTGGTGGATCTATTATTATTAAATCTGGTTTTTCTGTTAGATCATCCACTGCTTTAAGTACATCACCTGCAATAAACGCTACGTTATCTAGTCCGTTTAACTTTGCGTTTTCCTTAGCTTTTTCTACTGCTTCTTCTACTATTTCTATACCTATCACTTTCTTTGCCACTGGAGATAGTATTTGTGCTATGGTTCCAGTACCTGAATAGAGATCATATACTATATTGTTCTTTGTATCCCCAACAAAATCCCTTACTATGGAGTAAAGTTTTTCCGCGCCAAATGTATTGGTTTGAAAAAAGGAAAATGGTGAAATTTCGAATTTCAGTCCTAGTATCTCCTCTATTATATAGTCCCTCCCATATAGTAGATGTAAAGTATCTGCTGCTACTGTATCTCCTAGACCATCGTTTATAGAGTGTAAAACACCTGTAATCTCTCCTTTTAAATCTAATTCAAGGAAACTCTCTACAAAACCATCATTATCCAATGTGTCTTGACTTGTTGTAACTAAGTTTATTAGTATTTCACCAGTTGACAATGCCTTTCTTACAACTAAATGTCTTAAATAACCTTCAACTCTTCTTTTATTATAAAACGCCGTCCCCTTTGATTGAAAATACTTGATTGTACTTTGTCTAATCTTTGTAAAATCTTCATCTACAATATTACATGCATCAGTGTTTACAACTTCATAAAATCTACCTTTCCTATGAAGTCCCAGTGCCAATGGTCCATCCTTTTCTTCATCACCAAAGGTATACTCCATCTTGTTTCTATATCCTTCCATTACAGGGCTACTTTCTATTCCTATAAAGTTTACATCTAAATCAGCATCTTCAAATAGTCTTTTTATTTGGGCTTCTTTATAATCTAGTTCTGTTTCAAAAGATAATGTTTGATAGGCACATCCTCCACACACTCCATAGTGAGGACATCCAGATTCTTTTTCCAAAGCAGATGCTTCAAGCAAGTCTATTATCTTTGCTTCCATATAATCTTTTCTTTTTCTACTAACCCTTGCCGTGACTTTTTGTCCTTCTATTCCACCTTTAAATCTTACTTCTTTACCTTCATATATTGCTTTTCCCTTGTTTGGGAAATTAACCTTATCTATTTTAATTTCAATTACTTCATTTTTCTTTACCATTTTGGCCTCCTAATATCCTGTATCTTCACTAAATTATACAGAAAAAGAAATATTTAATCAACCTATGCAATATAAATGTTTCCAACAAGTGTAGAACTAGTATTGTATTTTTATGATATAATTATTTATAGTTATTAAAGACATATAAATATTAGGAGAAAGTGAAACTAAAACATGATAAATACCAAAATATCTATTAATAAAAATCGATTAATTAAAAATGCTCTAGATGATTACCTTTGTTGTGATACTCCTAATTTTAGGGGGATTAAAAAAACATCTTATCTTAAAAAAATCATAAACGAAAAAGAAATTGAGAATCTACTGGAAAAGTTGATTGCCGAAATAGAGCCATATAAAGGTAAAAATCCCGAAGAATTAACACCTAAGGAAACTAATAAAATTAAAGAGATTATTGTCTCTTATCTCCTAATATTTGACAAGAAGAAATATTTCTTTGATCAGCCATTTCTAAGTTTTTTTATTGATAAAGGTTATCTAAATATTGCAGAGGAGTTCGTTGCTCGTGCTAGAAAAGAGGATAGTAATCTAAAGCCTTATGAAGTATTTCAAGCCATACGAAATGTATGGATTATGAATAGTTTGCAGATTATTTGGGGGATTCCTTTGGAGTTGACACCTTCTATATATGGATATAGCATGCTTTATCCATATACTGACAACTATCTAGATGATCCTAATATAGATACGGTAGATAAAAGTAAATTTAACCTTATACTAAGTAAAGTCTTAAATGGTGAAAAACAGATATCTAATAATAATCACGAGAATAGAGTATTTGAACTTGTTGGAAATATTGAATCTCAATATAATAGGAATAATTATCCTAAGGTGTATGAAAGTATACTATTGATTCAAGAAGCCCAGATTGAAAGTCTCACCCAGGATCAAGAGACAAAGATGACTATTGAAGAAATTCTTCCTATAAGCTTCTTCAAAGGTGGCTCTTCTGTCCTTGCTGATGCTTTCCTTGTAAAAGGTAATCTTTCAGATGATGAAATGCAGTTTTCCTTTGACTATGGAACATTCCTTCAACTTCTTGATGATCTTCAGGATGCTATAGAAGACAAAATGGAAGGACATCAAACGATATTTAGTATACATAGAAAGCATGAAAAATTTGATGAAAACATAAATAAACTGATATCATATATTTTTAAAGTAAACACACCTGTCGAAGGTGAATCAGATACCATGACTTTAATGAAGGAAGTAATAAGTTCATGTACCCTTATTATGATTATGGATGCAGTGGGAAGGAATCAAACTCAAGTTTCAAAAGGATTCTATAAAAAATTGGAATTATACTCAAAAGTTAGGCTTTCATTTTATAAGAAGCTAGAATTACGAATTAACGAGTTATTAAAAACCATACATGTCAGTAAAAGTTAGGGGATTATTAATAGATCTGTATAAAACGGGAGTCTGTTTTCCTGGATAATAGTATAAAAAAATTAATGGTCTTTATGTCAGATAAATTTTTTGACTTATATAAAATTTGTAAGTCTACGTGGTCATATACAATATTCCATAGAGTCATAGCAGAATCAGATAAACCGCACCACATCAGAATGCGGTTTATCTTTATTCCAATCAGAATACACTCCAGTTATTTATAAAAATCCTTATCCTCTTTTAAGATACGACCTACTACTCCCCTAGATATCTCTGTTACATCAGCCCTTTCTGCTTTTAGCTCTTCTTCTAAAAACTTAAAAGCAGCCCAAGGTTTTATTGTATCCCCACAAGTAAATAAGTCCACAGCTGCATATTTGTATTCTGGCCAAGTATGAATAGTTAAATGTGATTCTTCAATAACGACAACTCCACTAACTCCCCAAGGGTTAAACGTATGAAATACACTTTCTACCATGGTAGCTTGAGCCACTTTAGCAGCCTCTATCATATATTTTTCTATTAGTGATGTATTTTTTAATACTTTACTATCACAATCATAGTATTCAATTAAAACATGTTTTCCTAATTGCTTTAATTTAATCATGACTTCTCCTTTTCTATGCTTATTTTAATTAATTTATATCTTTTCTTTGAATTAACTCAAATACTTGGCTATTACATTTGTAACATCCTTTTGATTTTAGCATCTCTATATTATTAAGTTTTTTTGAACGTCCTACCTCTATAATTTCACCACATTTCTTACATCGATAAGAGCGCACTGTTTCCTTAAGTTCTCCAGTATACAAAACTCCTTTGTGAGGGGTTTTTATTAACGCTTTAGTTGTATTAGTAGTATTAAGAACAATCATTTGTCCCGTGTTTCCAATTATACTAGCCCCTTCATAGATATTAAATCTAGCCATTACCTCTGAAACTATAAGCCCCATGCTTAAAAAATACTTTTGCATAGTCAATCGAAAATCTGGGGACTTATGAGCATAAGAAAGATAAATAGTAAGCCCACTATCGTCTCTTAAGGCTTCGATTCCCCTTGAAAGAAATAGGTTCATTCCTTCAAGAGTATAGGGCGGATCTGTAAAAAGACAATCAAATTGATTTTTAAAATCATTTGCTAATGGTTTTCTAAAATCCACACACTCACACTTAATTGGAAGAGATTCTTTTATAGCTATATTACTTATATAATCTATAATTCTTTTGTCAATATCCATTACAATAATCTTAGTAGTATGATTAATAGCATTATTAAAAAGTCTTTTTAGCAAAAAACCTAAAGCTACGCTTACTAAATCATCATCTCCCAAACACAAAATTCTTTTTCCTATCAAGTTATGATTCCTAATAGACAGTATTGCTCTTTTTAAAGATGTATCTATACTCGACTTTGACTGATCTATAGTGACATCTACCTGAGGGCGATTGGCAAACAGCTCCTGTAGCTCCTCTTTTATTTCAGTAATTTCCCTATGTTCCTTCCAAGGTTCCATTAATAGTTTCATATATAAATCAGTGTTTATTTTTTTGAATCCCAATTGTTCCTCTATGAAATGTCTACCTTTTATTGTAAATCTTATTCCTCGATCTTGAATAACCAATCCTTTTTTAATAAATTCTTTTTTTATAGCTGCAACTACAGGAATGGGTAATAGACTATTTCTTGCTAATTCTTTAGTAGAAATTCCTTCTTTAAAGAATATCATTATTAATATGTTTTCTATGGTTTTACTACCTTCTTCTATCCTTACATTCTTGCTTACTTCATCTATATAATTAAGCATTGTTTGTTGTCCTCCATATTTATCATTTTAAATTTTACTGCATAGCTTTTAAAAACTAAAATACTGATTATATCTATGCAAATATTGAAAGTAAAAAGAAACATGAATAAAAACAAAAAGGTCATAGTAACAAGAAGTCACTATAACCTTTATCCCATTTATATTGTACGTCAAATAATACCTTATATCATATTCCAATAAATAATATGCATATAGTCACATTAAAATATTGAAAGCTAAGACACACTATAATATAAGATATATATACAGATTTACATTTGATATAAAAGAGCTTTATAAATTGTTCGGTTTAATGATATCCATGTTTCTAACTTATCTTTAAAAAGTGATCAACAAATAAACCTAGATAATATAGGTTTAAACACTTTTTAAGATACAACTATTTAGTTGATTTAGTTAAAAACAAATGCGGACATCAAGTTCGCTCCCTTATATTTCATTAATATTTAGTCTTTTACAAATTTATTATAACATATAAAAATATTCTGTTCAAATATAAAAATATAGTATGATGTTAGTATATAGCTATGGACACTAAATAAGGTTTTATATATACTAATAACCGAGGAAGGAAGTGTCCAGAAAATGTCTAAAAGAAAATCATATACAGATGAATTTAAAACAATGATAGCTG
>JAAYGX010000154.1 GCA_012735585.1 Tissierella sp. | reverse complement strand
CCATTTTATTTAAGGCAGTAGACAATTTTTAAAAAGTTATAAAATATTAGATTTATTATTTTATTTTTCTCATAAGTGAACTTGCTAAAAGGCATCTTCTTAATCTTAACATAAGCATAATAGTTAGCTTTATTATGGTAATAATCTCTAGAATGCTTAGAAATCCCTAGCTCCTCAAAACCTTCATTTCTTAATAAACTATACAGCTTTTCATAAGTCTTCTTGTCTCTTAAAGAATTTAAATTATATATACATCCAACCAAGGCCCAATTTGAATAGCTTTGTTCTACTTCTTCAAATATTCCTATTCTTATAAGCTCTTGTTTTAAGGTAAAGAAAGCTTTATAAAAATCAAGCGGAGCGATATGGTTTGTCGCTTGACTATTAGTTTGTGTACCGCATCTATAATAAGCCAATACTTCATCTAACAATGTTATTCGCTCAGCAGTTACTAGAGCCATACAAGTAAACAATAAATCATTCGTTCTTCGCAGTTCCTGATAACGAAGTTTATTTCTATCTACAAAAGCCTTTCTAAACAATTTGTTCCAAGTCCAATTTTGAAAAGAGTTAAATATATATTTCGGCATATCTTTGTACGAAAAGGGAACAAATGGTGGAAAATAATTCTCATTAAATGCCCATGGAGCATCACTAAACATCTTTGTCTTATCATTAAATAGTTGAACTTTATAAATAACAATATCCGCATTATCCCCGATTACTTTATTATACGCCTTCTCTAGCATATCTAACTCAAAAAAGTCATCTGAATCTAAAAAAGACAGATACTCCCCTCTAGCAATTTCCAAACCTTTATTGCGGGCAGCACCAGCACCGGCATTTTTTTGACTTAGAACGTTTATACGGCTGTCTCTCTTTGCATATTCCTCTAAAATTGCTAACGAATCATCTGTCGACTCATCATTAACGCAAATAATCTCAATGTCTTGTAGCGTTTGATTAATGACGCTATCAAGACATTGGCGCAAGTACTCTTCGACATTGTATACAGGGATAATGACTGAAATTTTAGGCAGTTTGGACATTTCTAATCTCCACTTTTTGTAATTAGACATCCCTATCAATTCACTTAAAATTTATTCTTTATTTCTACCTTTAACCTTTTTAGGGTTTGTTTTATTCCATTATCCTTCAAATAATATAATCCTTTAGAAATAAAGGTTTTAGAGTTTGCCCTCTTTTCAGCTTCTATCTTAGATTGAATATAGAATTTGTCAGGAGCTTGTATAATGAGTTTAATATTTTTCCATTCTTTAGGAGTAAACAAACTTTTATCAAGTTCTCTATTTTCCATTGCCTTCCTAAAATCACAGCTAAACCTTTTTAGGAATATCGGTTTAAATTCATCGGCAATCCGATTATAGGTAAACATATAGTTATGGTATCGTTTTAAAGAATAGATAATAATGAACTTCTCTATTAAATCTGGATTGCTTTCCAGAAATGCCTTAATGTAATCATACTCGTCACACATACAAAATACTTTTTCTTTGCTATGTACCGATGAATTAGGATTATCACGTCTATTCATATAAAAAGGCTTATCAACAAAATATACCCTATCAGCGCGACAAAACGTTTGGAACCAGAAGCCATTATCTTGAAAAGAGGCTCCAGGTGTTTCATTATGCCTTATACTGTATTTTTTTAAAAATTCTCTTTTATATATCCCACTCCAAGTATTCATTATAAAAAGAAACACTGTTGTATCGTGTTTAGGGTTTATGATTTTACCGTAATAACCTTCATGTATTCCTGTTAATTTATTATATTCCAGATTTAACTTACCGCTTTCTTTGGTAAAACGATAAAAATCAGCTTTAACAATTTCAGCATTATTTCTTTTAGCAATATTATATAGGGTTTCATACATATCTAGCTTAACATAATCGTCAGATTCAACAATACCTATGTACTCGCCGGTAGCTGCGTCAAGACCTACATTCATCGTATGACCATAGCCGGAATTAGGCTTACTTATAACCTTTATTCTATAATCTTTTTCGGCGTACTCTTTAAGGATTTCGGGAGAGCTGTCTGTGGAGCCATCGTTAACACAGATGATTTCTATTTCTTTAAGCGTTTGATTAATAACGCTGTCTAAACATTCCCGCAGATATTGCTCTACATTATAAACCGGTATAACTATAGATACTCTAGGTGCGATACTACTCATTATTTTTACCTCGACATCCTATGTATAATTTAGTGTTTCTATAACATAACGGATTCTCTCTAGCTTTTTACAATTTAACTCTGCAACCAGCTAACAAATTCTTCCTCGTCTAAATATTTGATCGTTAAATCAGGAATCCACAACAATAAATAGTCGCAGTCGCTCCTGCTCAATTCCTCTATAT
>JAAYGX010000217.1 GCA_012735585.1 Tissierella sp. | reverse complement strand
TCCTAAATCTAATAAACATCTAACTTTTTTATTTTCACTTGATATGCTATGAATAAAATCAAAAATATCTTTATATGAATCACCGTCAAAATCTGTTGGCAAGGTTATTTTAACAATCATTTCATCGATATCATCTTTCAAGTCAGAAAATTTTATTTTGAGATCATAATAATTCAGTACAGGAAATATTTTTTTATCATATTTTTTTGAAATTGAAATAATTTTTTCTAATAACCTAGTTTCTCCTTCATCAATAATGCTAGTATCTACATAGATTTTTTCAATATTATTAAATTCATTTAGTTCTTTAACAAATTCAACGGCTTCTACTTCTTCTACAATTTCTAAAATAGGATAGACCACAGATTTAAATTCTTCTGACATGTTCGATAATGCAATTTTCTCTCCTTTTTTCCACTTTAATATAGGGAAATATAAATTATTCATTTTATACCTCCTAGATTTTTTCTTTAAATATAAATAACAATTTAATAAAAATTTAAATACATTAAATTAACTAAGTGGCTACAATCACCAAAAAATTAACACAAAATTCTTATTTTTAAGATAATTAAAATTAATAAATTAAATAACCATCACTCCAATCATAATTAGTAATAAAAAGCTATAATTAAGACTTATCTTAATAAATACACACCAAAACATATTTATGTCTTGGTGTGATTACAATGATGTCAATTAATTGATATATTTATATATTTTTAATTATTAAGAATTTTTTGTTTTTGCTGTTGAAACTCTTCTTCAGTCAAAATACCTTGTTCTTTCAATTCTGCTAATTCTTTTAATTGATCTACAACACTTTTTGTGTTTGAGTTCTCTGTTTTAGTAGATTCACTCTTTTTACCGGCTCTTTTCCTTACATACTGAAGAAATCCCTCTATGTCTCCATCATTAATCCATTTCATTTTTACTTTATTTCCACTTGCAAAAAAGCTAAGAGCATGTCCCATTAATCCCTTACTTGCTTCAAAACTACTAATATTCTCATAAGGAAATGATTCCAACTCATATCCAGTTAATTTTTTGGCATAAAAAACTAATCTTTTATTGGTTGCCAAAAATACACCGTTTCGCACTGTATCATTTCCTAATATTTCAGTTTCATATGCACCCAAAACACTATGTAAAATTTCCTCATCTGGATCTAGATGTGCTTTTGAATGTTCAATCAGTTTTTTCATCTTTTTAGACATTTTCGCCAATACAAATCACCCCTTATAAGTAAATAAATTACATATATGAGATAAAAAAATAATGTTTTATAAATCATTTGTTATTTTCATTTCTTTTCTTTGCTTTGCTTGTAATGAATTCAAAATAATCTTCAAGTTGTTTAATTTCCTCAGGACCCATGACTTTCCACTTCTCAATGTCAAAAAATCCAGATTGATCTATTTCATATTTTTTTAAAAGTTTATTTATTTCTTCTAACGGATTAAAGTCTGTATTTGGTGGATTCGGATTATCTGTACGGCCTAGGAGGTAATCAACACTAACATCGAAGTAATCTGCTAAGGTTACTAATATATCGTAGTCCGGTGTCCTTAATCCACGTTCATAAGCGGTATATGCTGGTCTTGTAACACCAATTACTTTGGCAATATCTTCTT
>JAAYGX010000153.1 GCA_012735585.1 Tissierella sp. | reverse complement strand
TGCTAGGGGGTGGGTATGCCCCCTTCTTTCTTTATAGGGGATTCTAATCACTCCTATAGTTTTTCCAATCCATACTTTGTGGTAAGTTCCTATTACCTAGTACGACTTGTTCTTCTTTATTTGTTTTAAATATCTTATCTGATTTTTGCCTATTGCAAGTCCAATGTGCAAGTTGTAAGTTTTCAATGTCACTAGGGTGTCCATTTTTAGCAACTGGAATTATATGGTCTATAGTCGCTGCCATTGGGGCACCATGTTTTAAACTCATATCAACTGGATGCCCACAAATTCCACATATGTTTTGAGTGGCTAGTATACGTTTCTTATTTCTTTCATAGTTAGCACGGTGTGCTCCTTTTTTGTCTGGTCTCGTATTGTAACTCATTGCATCACCTCATATAAAAAGACACCCTCTCGGATGTCTCTATTTCTTGCCTGCCTTCCATTTATTCCCACACTTTAGGCATGTAACTTCTATCTTATTTTTTCCTACTGCTCCTAGTAACACTCCACCTGCTATTAGTGACCCTGCCGCTGCTTTCCCTAAGCTAAACCCTTTCTTATTAGCTGTTATTTGATTCGAATAACACTTAGGACAATATACTATACCTTCCTTATCCATTTGTTTTATTCTGTCTTTAAGTTCTTGTTCCTCTAACTTCTTCTGTTCTTTCTTCTCTTTTGATTCTTCTAGTTTCTTTTCAGCTAAATCTTTTGATGCTTCCATACCCTTAGTAGCTAAATCTTTAGCACTGTCTTTAATTTTATTCCAATCCATAACGTTCCCTCCCTTTTCCTCTATTATATCCAAGGAGGTAAATATTAACAACTATTCGTTCGTATTTTTTACTAAAAATAAGAATGTGTATTTCAAGCCATTAAATGAACTTCTCTCAAGCGTGGAATACAACTTTATTTATGCGTTGATTCTAGCCAATTTTTTATAGTATCAATCGTTACATCTTTAATCTGTTCCCTATATTCTTCAAGCATGCCAAAGAATAACTTTTCTATCTTTTTTACATGAAAAAACAAGGCCGTTAAAGACACTATACTTGATATTGTTATTATAAGAGTTATTTCTAATGCACCCATTATCCCCAGCTCCTTTGTTTAACCCTTCTACCGCTTCTACTGTAACTATCCGACTGCATCAACTCTTCTACACTACAACCTAACTTGATATCTTTCTTAGGCTTTTGTATTTCCTTCTGGCACAGCTTTATTAATTTATTATAAGTATCTATATCAGTTAATCTCAATCTCTCTCCTATGGTCATTTTAATCACCCCTAATATAATCTGCCACCCATTAGGCGACGAATTACTTCTTCTCTACTTATCCCATTTACTCTAAGTAACTTTCTGAAAGCTTTATTTGCTTGTTTCTCTTGTAATCCTAAAATGCTTATTAGTTCTGCTATATTATAATAATCTTGAGTTAATAAGTTCTCTAAGTTGATTTGTAGTTCTCTTTTGTACGTTAGATCAGTTTCTTTATTTCTATGAGGTCCATCAATCCCACGGTGGCTTTCTGAATCCAAATATTTATAATTGAGTTCAAAGTCCAATCCTCCCTGACTTTTAAATACTACTCATACATGATGTTTTTCGATTAACATCTTAGCATCACTCCTTAAACAAGACGTTTCAAACGACCTGTTTTTTACATTATAAAAGGACCTACTCTATTATTAGTAAGCCCTTGTTTTGCTTAGTCTACAACCTAAGCCCATGTTTATATTCAGTGCTGGTGGAAAGTGTTAGTAACGATCTAACCTCTTTACCTTTTCAGGGTAACGCTAATCCTTCTTAGCTAACTTTCCATAAAAGGCTACTGTCCAGGTAGCCTTTTTGATTAAGAATCCTTGCTTTATCTTGAGGGAGCCTTTTGTGAGACACTTATCACGTCTTAATTATATAACAGGATTTACCAAATATGGTACTGTAAAAGTACTTTTTTCGTACTGCCTTTACCTTTCCCCATACATTCCTATTATTAATTTATTGATCGCTTCTTTCCTAACTGATTTACTCCAACTTTCACTATATCCAGCCATTGCAGATACTTGCCACCATTGTTTACCCTCAATATATTTTTGTTGGAGTATGATTCTTTCTGTATTTGTTAATCCTTCCAAAGCTCTATTTACACTATCTAACAATCTCTTATTTTTTCTTATGTTATGTTCAAGGTAATGGATCTTCTCTGAATTACTTAATGCCACGTTCTCCGTTGGATTACTAGTCTTGTTGGTTGGACTTGTACTAATTCCATCATAACTTAATCCAGATGTACCATCATTGTTTTTTAAGTATTCAATCTCTTGCTCCATATTTTCTATACTTATCTCTATCATTTTATAATTATAAAGTAAGTACTCTGTTTTTTTGTAATAATTTATAGTCATGTAATTCCCCCTATTCTTCGTCTAAAGTGTATTTCCACACCTCTACATTCTTATCTTCTAAATATACATCTAGCATCCATTTAGCTCGTCTTGCTTCTTGTAAATGTTCTACTTTGCCTGTTAATACAATCTCTAACATTTTATCTATCTCAATTATTTTCTTTACATCTTCCATTTATCTTTGCCCCCATTTTTCTATTAATTCTTGTTTTTCTTTATCCGAGATCACATCAATTCCTAGCTCTTTCGCTTCTGACACAACTCCATCAAGCAATATACTAAATTCCTTAGAGTTATAAGTTGAGGAACCAAAGTAACATTGTAGCTGTATGCCAGTTTGTCCATTTACAGTGATTTCCCCTAGTTCCCTCACTGTTCGCCATTCATTTTTAACCTTGTCCACAACTTCGGGTTTAACTATTATATGAGTAAATACTCCATATCTGCCTAGCATTTCTAAATATAATTCTTCTTTAGTTGTCCTAAGGATAATGGCCATTTCACTTAGGATTACCCAAAGCATTGCGTTAGCATCAAGGCTCCGTCTTTTTCTATGTTGCTTGATATCTACTTTTAGTAGCTTACCTTCTTCGATTATCTTTTTTAAGTCAGCTATCTTTTGTATATTTTGTTGAGTTTTATCCAATGTGAGGACTATCTCCATTTTTTTATAGTCCTCTGGATATTGAAGTTTTATATTACTAGCTTTCATTTAATCACCTTCTTCTCGACCATATTGCTGGTCTTGGCAATATGGTCGCATTTTACTTGTAGTGCGACTTACTTAATAAGATTTTTTAATATCCCTTCCAATACATTTACTACTATAGAATTGCCAGCCATTTTATACATTTGACTATTAGATTTGTCTTTACCATTATAAAATCTTTCCTCCAAAGCAGTTCTAGCTTTCCAATAGTCTTCATCAGTGAATCCCATCAACCTCCAACACTCAAGAGGTGTTAGTTTTCTTATTCTGTAGTTGCTTTCTAATGTCGCTTGATTGCATCCAGTTTCTAGTGTTTGTGCTACTCCTTCTCCCCTCCTACCTCTCCTGGTTGCGCTATTAGGGAATGCTATATTAATAGAATCTCCAACTGTTGCTACTGCATATCCTTTTTTGGTCGCTTCTCTTACTGCAACCTTAGGTTCAATATTCCCACCACCACAAGTCGGCATAGTCAGAGATAAGCCTTCTTCATCATGCACTCTTCTTGCGCTCTCATGTATCTTGTCCCACTTTCCACCTTTCAAGTTTATAAATAGTTTTAACTCATTAGGTGTTTGTTCTATGATCCTTTCATTTGCAGATGTAGTAAGAGTTGGTGCAATTCCTTTTTCATGATAATATCTATTGCCTTTCTCATAAACACCTTGTTTTTCTTCAAACTCTGTGATTGGTGAATCAAATTCGTTTATTTCTATTTTTAATAATTCCTTTAACTTATACCAAGTGTCTTCATCTGGAATTGCAAAACTACTATCCCTTCTAAACCAATGTTCTACAAGTGTAATAGGCTTATTTAAAGATTCTGAAATTTGCCTATTTGTCAGTTTTGATTTTTCCTTATGCTCTCTTAAACAAAATATCAACCCTTCGATATCTACTTCATGCTTTCTAACTCTAACTAGTTGTTCTACTTCTATCATTTGTATTTCATTAGGTGTTTTTTCCACACCTCTGTCTGATAGATTGATTGAGTTTATGAGTTTCTCTACCTTTTCATTCTCTATATAATACTTTTCTTCCACTTCATTCTCCAAGAAATCTCTCAACCTTATCCCATTATCGAATCTTTTAGGAAACTCAAATTTCCCATCATCTACATCTTTTCTTATGCTTACAATAAAGACTCTTTCCCTATTTTGTGGAATCCCATAGTCTTTAGCATTTAACACTTTCCAATAGTTGTTATATCCATAACTCTCTAATTCTCCTAGCAGACTTTCAAAATCTTCTTTAAATCTCTTACCTACTAAGTTTTTAACGTTCTCTGCTATTGCATATTTTGGTTTCTTGTATTTAATAATTCTTAGGGCATCAAATAGCAACCCACTTCTCGTTTCACCTTCTATAATCCCTTTCCCTAACCCTGCAACTGAAATGTCTTGGCAAGGAAAACCATAAGTTATCAAATCACAATTTGGCAGTTTTGTTTCATCTATTTTGGTTATATCTCCATAATTTAGTTCTTCACTCACTCCATGTATAGCTGTTAAAGCCACTGTTGCATATTTATCAAATTCACTAAAACCCACTAATTCATTAGCAATACCCAAATTCGTTAATGCTTTTTTAAATGATTCTATCCCACTAAATAAACTTAAATGTTTTATCAATTTACTCTCTCCTCGTCAGGAGATGCGTACGCATTAATTATCTAGAATTACCCCATTATTTTATATTTTTAATTTCACTTTTTACTACGCATTTTAAACAAACTATTCACTAACTCCTAACTCCCTACTCTTTTTCTCAAATTCCCTTGATAGTCTTCTCCATTTCTGCCTACAGTTTTTACTATGCCTATCATTCCAAACTATTTTTATACACTCTAGGTAAAACTTTATTTTCTTTATCATGGTTATTCCTCCCAATAACTTATTTCATCTTCTAATGCATCTTTTAGGTCTGTAATAGTTACTATTGGATAAATATTCGTATCTGCAAAGGCTGTCAAGGTGTCTTCCATCAAAGTGTTTAATTCTCCATATTCTTTTAAAATCCCGATCAATCTTAATAAACTTACATTCACTTTAATCATCCTTTCACAATTTCAATGATCTTATCATCTAACAAATCTTGATAATACTCTCTATACTTCTCTAAATCATCTGTAAAACCTAAGGGAGTTCTTATGTTTAACTCCCTAGTCTTTTCATCTACTACTAACCAAGTGAAATATTCAATTTCCTTTTCTATGCCAGTTGGATAAAATTCAAATCCATATTCTCTTAGTCGATTAAAACCTACACCTTTGCATAATTTAATCTTCATTTAATTACTCTTTCTGTGGATGCTCTTATCTGCTTCAAATCCTTCTGGATATCGCTTTTTAAGTTTGTCTATATTCCCCTTAGCTATATCTTCTAAAGTTGTTCCTAGACCTACACAAGTCTCTGCTATATACCAAAGTACATCTCCTAGTTCATTTCTTAGCTTGTCCTTATCTAATTCATGACCCTGATAGTAATATTTCTTTAATATGTCTATTGCTTCACCAGCTTCTCCATTAAGTCCCATAAGTCCATTTGCTAATTTATCTTCTCTATGTTTTGTATTGCTCGTTCTCTGTGCTAGTTTTTGGTATTCTTTAAAATTCATTTGAAATTCACTCCATTTCTTAGTTCTAATAATTCTTGTATAGTTTCATGTGCTTCTTCTTTGGTTAAACTTTCTAAATCTATTTCTACTTCTTGTCCTAAATCTTTATATAAATTCTCTATATGTTCTTTTTGAAATATTGTTATCATCAACTCACTCCTTCCTAAATTGTTCTACATATCCCATAGGTGTATCTAGTACCTGAACAGGACCACCAACTATTGCATTTCCTAATCCTTGCAATATATTCCAACTATCTTCACTTTGTATTACTGGATGTATTTGTTTATCCTTTACATAAAATAGGTACAGCCCATCTTTGATATCTTTGTTATTAGCCATTTAACTCACTCTCCTACTGTTTATTAAGCAGCTCCTGACTACTACATCATCTATTGCTACCGTTCCGCATGAAGTACATAGCCTTGTATCTATTTTTTGATATTTACTCGCTACAGTCTTATCTCCGCATATGATACAACCATCTTTATTTATCTTTGCTATAAGTTTCTGTTGATTCTCTGATAATTTATAAATACAATAAGTCTTTTTTATATCATCACATTTGCAACCTACTCTATAGCAGTTCACATTTATTCTCCTTTCAATTTATGTTTGAAATCAATTCTTCTTGCCCAATCTGCTATATTATCAAGAGATTGCTTTAAATCTTCATACTCCTTTGTACCTTCTTCAAACCTACATTGCAGTCCATGCCCTTTTATGTCATTTCCATATGTGAAGTCATATTCTTCACTATCTATAAATATTAAGTCTTTTAAGTTTCCATCGTGTACTTGTATTATTATTTGTTTCACTTATTTCACCTCTCTCTTTTACTCATTAAAGTGAATACGTTTGACATAAATATCATTATCAAGAATAAAATAAAGTTACTTTCCTGTGCTGCGTAATATGCTTTTACCGTTAATGCTGCCGCTCCGAATAACCATAATAAATACATTTTTATACCTCCTTAATGATTACCTCTATCCTCGGGTTCTGCTTGTCCACATCAAACTTATTACTCCAACCGCCATTTTCATTCCAACCGTCATTTGGTATTACACCCGCTTCAACTAACCCATCCCAAATAAATTTTACTGCTGATGCTATGTTGTCAGGATCTCTTCGCTTATTTTTCTCTATCCAGGTAATATCTAAAAATATCTTTTTCTTTCTAGGGATTTTCTTAGATACCCAAGATACTAACTCGGTATTTTCTCTTTTCATATCGTTATAAGGTTGATATCTTCTATTCCCTTTTTTGGCTGCATCCACTATTTCATTGAACCCTGGCATTGTCCCAGGTATTACTATTTTCACTTTATCAACTCCTAATCTTCGATATACCATTTACCACTAGCTATACATTCAGCATGAAAACTAAAATTAGTTCTATTTCCTTCGTACGCTACTGTTGAATCCTTATCTATTTTACATATAATTGTTTTATTTTCTTCTCTCCACGCTCTAAACGCTGTCATAAAATCAACAGGTTCTTTTACTTCTTCCCATTCATCATCTCTTAGGAAGTTAGCTAAAAAAGATTGACCTCTTTGTCCTTCTCCGAACCAACACAATGTTTTATCTTCGTCTAGTGCAACATATGACCCTTTGTTCGCTCTGTTATTTGTAAACTTTTTATCTGGATTCTCGGTTAATTCCTTAATCATTTCCCATATTTTCATTGATTTTATCTCCTTTTAATCTTCTAAAGTAGCTATTTCATCACTATACAATGCTTTTACATATTCGATATTTTCCCAAAGACCTTCCGTATTTTCCTCGTCAAAGTACTCATCTATGATGCGGTCTAGCATTGCGTTTAAAGTTTGCTTAGTAAATTTGTTTGCCATAGCCGGCTCCTTTCATTCGCGATATCGCATGATTTAAATAACAATTGTAGCTATATTCTTCCATTCTTTTTTCGCTGATTTTATCCCTTCGCTTTTTAAATTCAAGGTATTTGTTACATTTACTATGACAAAGATCATGTCTATCTTTACAGTTTAGACAAGGGGCTTTATTCATCTTGCCACCTCTTTAATCTCTTTATCCCCAGTTTCAAAATCAACCTTATTGAAACTTTCTTTGTAGCCTAACTCGTGTCTGAGTGTGATATAATCTTTGTTTTGATAGATTAATACACCTTTAAAAACATTACTTTCATTTTTCCTTGTATCTGTTTTCATTTTTATTTCGTAAAGCTGATTATCTTTATATTTCTTTGCTGCAACTATTCTTTTATCTAAGGCATCTTTGGGTCTATCACTTTCTTTAAACTGCATTTTTCTAGGCATCTTGTCTTTTTTAGAAATTGAAACTTTTTCGTATCCATCAGGTACATTTCTTTTTCGATATTCCTCGGAAACTACCATTTTTACTAAATTTAACGGTAAATCTAGTTTATTCGCCATTACTGTTGTTTTCAGAAGGTGTCTATTTCTTTTGATATATTCTTTCTGCTCTTTAGTAAGCAATGGTTCACCTCTTAAAAGTCCTTGTTCTCTTAAATCATTAACCCTAGTAGCGATATATTGTTGTGTTTGGTGTAAATGTTTTGAAATATCTGTCATGTTATAATCAGGGTAAATATCTATAATTTGTTGCTTCTCTTTCTTTACCTTTTTGAGATCTAGTTTTAATCTTTTTAAAAACCTAATCCTTCTAACATATTGCCTATCTTGATATAGTTCCCTTTTTTCTTCTGTCGTTATATTTTCGTCTAGTAATATAAAATCGTCTTCGTAACTCCACGCCATTTTAATCACCTCAACCTATAATTTAATGTGATACCTTGTCCGATTTCTTCTCTATTTAATCCGATTTCCACTAAATAATCCTTACTCATTTCTAGTATTCTGCTTCCAATTGCCTGGTCGAATCCAATTAATTCATCTATCCCAAATTCGCTGCTGCAAATTATAGGACTGCAATTCAGATATCTATGATTGATTATTTCAAACATGATGTTGATATCTGTATCATTTACCTTACCTTTGAATAGATCATCTATCAGTAGTACACTAGCATTTTTATATTTGCTGATTTCTCTTTGATAGTATTCTTCGTCTATCATATTTTGCTTAAGCCTAGTTATTACATCACGATAAGGCATATATAAGACCCCTAGCTTGTACTTCTTCATGATATTGTTGGCTAATGCTATGCTCAGATGAGTTTTACCTGCTCCAATTCCTGTTTTATGGTTCTCTACTTTTTTACTTAAAAAGGTTATACTATTTCTTCTTGTGTTTTTTATTTCTTTAAAGTTCTGATAGTACAATATCGCTGATTCCTTAGCTTTTACTACTGTATGATGCTTCCTTTCCGTTTCAAATTCTTTAAAACCTATACTTAGAAAGTTATTACTTATACCACTGCTTTTTAATATTTCTTTATATCTTTTAGTTTCTCTACACACACATTCTTTAGCCGAATTGTTTTCTATGTCATAGATCCATTCTTCATCTTTACAAATTTCACAATCAAAACACGTCTGATTCGTCGATTTTTCCTGTACCCTTGAATCCGATATGGGAGTAATCAGGTTTAATTCTTTCATCTTCTTGTATATTTCTGTTATTTGGCTTGTTATATTCTCCATCGCTATTCACTCCTTTTAAGCACTTGCCCCACTCCACATATTTTTTAAAAGCTGTATTAATTTGACTACGTGGATTAGATTTAACTTTTAAAGGTTGATCTAATTTATATATTCTCCATTGGTCTATCGCTTCCAGTAAATTTAGAGTTGGGTATCTTTCCTCTAAAGTGTGATACATTTCTAAATCTTTTTTTCTGTCTAAAGGATAATTTTCTATTTCTGATAAAATGTTTAAAAAACTTTCTTCATCCTTGGAGAGGATATATATATCTTTTTTATTATCATTATTATCATTGTTATAGTTATTATCATTATTGTTTGTGTGTTTCGGTGACGTTTCTGTGTCGTTTTCCTGATGTTTTCCTGATGTTTCTTTGTCGTTTTCAATGTCTTTTGAAATTTGGTAATCGTTGTAATTTAGAACTGTTAGAGTGGTTTTTTTAGTGTCGCTTTTTATGACTAACATATTATCCTTCGATAACAGTTCTAAAAAACTTTTAACTTTAGTATTAGACCAACCCCACCTATCACATAATTGTCTTATAGAAGTAACTCTGCTACCTCTTTTAACTTCTATTAGCTCCTTACCTAATAGTATTTTTCTATCTTCATGATTTACCATCATCAAAATATCAATCCATGCTTGTCCTCTTGAAAAAGGCTTATCTTCCCATAGCCAATGATCTTTAATTTTTCTGTGAATACTTATCCAACCGCTCAAAATCTCACCTACCTTGAAGGGGCATTATCGCCCCTATTTTGCTTTCTTTTGGCAATTCATACATAAGCATCTACCAAATTTTTTAGTTGAAAATGAATGAACTGCTTGATTAACTTCTACTCCGCAATCGCTACAGTAAAATTTGACTTCTCCACCTTTTGGCTTTTGTTTTTGATTGCCACTTGGCTCACTTGTAGGATTGTCATATTTACTTCTATCTTTTTCAAAGTACACATCTGCTCCAATCCCTAAAGCCTTACACGATACTGATATAGCATCTGTTAAAGCCATTTTGAAACATTCATCTGATGTATATAATCCTCTGCTTTCTTTAGTTACAAAACTGCTTCCGCCAGTTCCTGAAATTGGTTTACTCCATTCTTGACCGATTTTTACATATAGATTTATATCTACAAATGCTACTAATTCATCATTTCCACCTTGTTCGATACGCTTGTCCACTATATCGTAATACCAGCCAACTCCACACGGTCCAAATTGCTCTGTAAGAACTTTTATTCTCCACATAGGGTTGATGTCTGTCATGCCTTTCAATCTGCCACCTTGGATTGGTTTTTTAGCTGTTTCGGGTACTATTCTTACTTCGTTGTAGAGTTTTAAATTGTTTTCCTTATCCATCTAATCCACCACCTCAACTTTTACAGTAGCTTCCCTTTCCTCTATGGTGATTCCTTCGACTATCTCACCATTTTCCGTAACCACATTACCGCTAACTACTTGATATTTTTTCTTTAATTCATTCTTGTCGACTTCCTCTTTAGTTCTTATCAGTTCTAAATCATTAGCTTTTAACCACTTTAGGAGCCTGTCCTCCTCATAATTCCACTTAGGTTGTTGCTTCCTGGAAGTTATTTTCCCGTAAGGTGTAGATAATTTAAATTTAGCATCTACTTTCCTTTGTTCTCTGTAATATTCTTCCAGTAAGAAACTAAAAAAATTAATTGAATGGTCATATTGTTTAAATTCATCTTCTTTCCATTTTTTTATTCTTGCTATTTCTTTCTCATAAGGTTCCATTTCTTGATTAGCTAATTCTTCAATTTCTTTCTTTTTTTCTTCTATGGCTTTTAATTTTCTAAAGGCCCAATTCGCTGTTTCTAAATCTTCAATCTTAAATTTTTTCTTTACTCCTTCGATATCTTCTTCATCTAATACTATTTCTTCCAAATTATCTAATTCTTTTTCTAGTAAATTAATCATTTATATAACCTCCAGTTCACTTTCATCCCAGCAATCGAATCCATGCGATATTGCTAACTCTTGTAATTCCGTATCGAAAAAACGTATCTCTATTTGGTAATCAACGTTTTTAGTATCAATATTTGTTACCATTGCTAATTCGCCTATTAACTCATTGCCGATTTCAGTATATTTTTTATCTTTATCATCTCTGTAGAAGTCAACTACTTTTACTAAATCATATTTTTTCATTAGCTTACTCTCCAATCCTTCATTCCTAGAGCATATCTAAGAGTTTGTTTCATGTACTTGTCCATATCTTCATAAGCAAATTCTTTAGTATTCAATTCTTTTACTACTGCCTTTTCATATTCTGATTTAGTTATTAATTTAAAGTCTATTCTTCCGTCATAATCACTCGTGTAGTGTTTTTCTAGTAAATAATAATCCTTTCCCTCGAAGTAAATTTTGAAATATAATGTCCTTCTTAATCTCAATCCACTTCTTTCCAGCCTATCTATTTTCATTTTTTATCACCTGTGGTATAATCAAATAAAGTTATTTTTTCTGAACCTATTCTAGTTTGCAGACTGATAGGTTCTTTTTTCTTCGAAGTATAAGTTTAGTCTTTCCTCTGCTGCCTTTAATTCGTATAAGATTGGCATTATAGCTGCAGGTTCACATTCGTCATATATTACCTCTAACCTGTGTACTTCTTTAATTAACTTGTCCAGTTTTTCATCTTGCATTTTCTCCCCTCCTTTCCCATTTATCTTCAATAGTTTCGTAAATCCCAAATACCAGTATTGCTATAACCACGATCCCTAGGGGAAATGATTTTAGTAGAGCCAGTCCGTATGTTTGCCATGTCATCATTCATCACCTAACAAATTTTTAAGCCTTTTAACCTGCCATCCAAGGCTACTTAATTTCCCTTGATGATAGCCATCCAGATACATGCCTTTGCCTTCTTCAAGCTGCATCTTCTCTTGTTCTATCAAAAATTCACAAAACTTTATTTCTTCCCTAATTTTCTCTTTCATTACCTAAACCTCCCTTAATTTTTGCGATAAATCTGCCACTGTATTAGTTAATAATCTTTTCATCTGTTCCTTTTCCTCTTCTAGTTGCTTAATTTCATTTTGTAAGCTCTGTATTTCCCTCTCTAGCCTTCTTCTTTCTAAAGGTGATAGCTTATCTACCCCCTCTACTTTCAATATGCATTCTAGGCTAAATTGAGGGGTTTTCATGCTTTTTACTGGGGATATCATTCCTTCTCTTACTCTTCTGTCTAAGGTAGAAGTTGATATCCCCCACCTTTCAGCCAGTTCTTTCCTTGATAATAAAGTTTGTTCCATAACTGCACCTCCTAAGCTATTTCATCTACGTCTATTTGATTATTGCAATCCTCTATTTCTCTCAATAATTTGCCTTGTACTTGCCAACCATCCAAGTAATCTAATGCCTTTTGAAAATCCACTCTTGCAGTATCTCTGTAACTAGCAACATTGAAATAATCTTTATAATCTCTCCAAATTGCACTAAACATCCTAGACCTTAGACTTTTGTTTTTGTATGCGTGGCTCTTGATACCTCCTAATACGCTTACAACCCTTGATTTGGTCTTATTTTGTAACGTGTTTTGTTGACCAAAATCTACTGTCATACTATCCTCTAAATAATCAACTCTATTATTTAAATCATCTACTTCACCCAGTATAAGACCAACTTGTTGATTTAGCATTTTCGCCACATCTAAAGAATTCTCTTTTACTACTGATCTCATGTTAAAATATCCGTCTACTAGTTTTTCATATTGATCCCAAGCAAAATCATCTTCTAATATTTTTAACAATTTGGAATATCCTCTTTCTGATAACAAATAAATGTTGTTACTTCTATTTAATGCGTTTTGAGTATAAATTCCGTTATCAATTAAATTGACCTCGAATTCAGTACTTTTCAAATCCATAACATCTATTCCATTTTTAAACCTGTTTTTATTCATGTTAATAGCTTGATTGATTTCTCTTACTTCTCTTTGATGTATTTTTGCAACATCTTTTACTAACATGGATTTCTTACCTTCTCCAAAACCACCCTCAATGTGGTTAAACTTCATTCCTTCTACTTCTGTTTTTCCCTTTAATATTAAGTTACTCATTTGTATTTCCCCCTTTTTTTCTTTAGTCACAATCTACCAGATCATCAAGTGTACAATCTAAGGCTTTTGCCAATTTGCATAAAATGTTAATTGTTGGTGACTTTAAATTGTTTTCAAGTTCACTTATATAACCATGACTTATGTTTGCTAATTCTGCTAATTCAGTTTGAGACATCCCCCTTTGCCTTCTTATCTCATAAAGATTAAGTTTTGGCATAATATTTGACATCTCCTCTGGATATAATATTAGTTAGTATTCGTTTTGAATACCTCGTCGTTAAAAAAATTTTCTATTGGTACATTGAAGTGTTCAGATAGTTTTTTTAACTCATCTACAGTGAATGGGACTTTTCCGGTTTCTTTCTTGTTGTAGCTTGTTAATGAGATACCTAAGATTTCAGCTAATTCTTGTTGAGTTAAACCGTTAAATGCTCTTAAACCTTTTGTATAACTAGTTGACATTCTAATCACCTCCTAAATTGTTTTCATTTTGAATACCTTGATTTAATTATAGTATTCTTTATGAATACTGTCAAGTGTTATTTTATACTTTTATTAAATAAATATTCATTTCGCTAACATAATTTTAAATTAGTATTCATAATGTTATAATATAGAATTGAAAGAGGAGTGAGTATAAGTGAGTGTATTTGGTGATAGATTAAAACTTTTGAGAAATGAAAAATTGAAAACACATGGATTAACTCAAAAAAAGTTAGGAAATATGTTTAATGTAGAGAAAGGTACTGTTAGTAATTGGGAGAATGGGAACAGAACACCAGATATTGAAGTTATTTCTAAACTTGCTGATCTATTTGATGTATCAGTTGATTATCTCTTAGGTAGAACAGATAAACGTAAGCCTAACCACTTAACCAAAGAAGATATGATTAAGTTAGCGCCTGAATATGCTTGGCTGTTTGAAGAAGAAGGGCTTAAATACATTAAATTAGTAGAAGGAATTAAAGCAGATGACATACCTCCTGAGGCAGTAGAAGAAATCATAGATACGATTTTAAAATATAGACATCTTAATAAAAAATAAACTCTCACGATTAGCAATCTCGCTAAAGTGAGAGTTTTTTTTATTTATAGATATTGTTATAAATTATACGATTCTCGCTATAGAGAGAAGGAATTTGTAAATTTATGTTGAAATATATTATACAAAGAGTTATAATGTTAACAAGTCAAGAACAGACGTTCATAAAGGGGGAAGATGTTATGTACAAAATAGAATATGCGGAAACTATAATGCTGGAGAACATAACAATAACAAAGGTTGATGGAAAAATTAAGGTAACCAAAAATATAGAAATGGATAAAGACAAGGAGGATAATAGTGGATTATAAAGTATCTTTTAGAAAAAAAGATAAAGGAATTCAATGTATCATAGCTTATAAGGATGGCGATAAATGGAGACAAAAGACGAAACAAGGTTTTAAAACACAAAAAGAATATAAGCCTTGGATAGATAAGACTATAGATGAATTAAAGGATACTGTTAAAGTGCCAGTTGATTATAGAGGTATGACTTTTGGAGAGTTTAAAGAAATATTTTTAGAAGATAAGGAAAGAGAATATTCACCAAACTCTGTTGATATTTATAAAACAGCTTATACTAAATTTAAAAAAATTAATGATGTACCGATTACAGAAGTAAGTTATATTCATTTAAAGCCTTGTTTTGACGATATGGTTAAAGACGGATTAAAAGAATCGACTATTAGAGATTATTTTACTAAATTAAAAACTACTTTTAATCACGCTATTAATAATTATAAAATAATGAAAGAAAACCCCGTCGACATAAAACAATACAAATTCCCAGTAGTTGAACAAAAGGAAACTAAAGTTAAGGCATTAACTGAGTTTGAATTGAATGATTTACTGTCTAAATTAAGTGGGTCTGATTATTATTTTTGTGTTTTAGCTGGCAAATGCGGAATGAGGTTAGGAGAAATAAACGGGATTATTGATGATGGATCTCTTGATTTAGATAACGGAATTATCCACGTTAAAAGGCAATGGAAAAAGACTAAGGATAGAAAGCATGATTTAGGTACTCTTAAAACGGATAACTCATATAGAACGGTACCTATCCCTGCTGCATATATCCCTGGGCTTAAATTATATGTAAAAGGTTGTGTTAAGGATATGGATAATAGAATATTTATAGACAAATATAATGACACAACTTCTGCAAGGTTAAGCTACAAGTTTAAAAAAATGGGATACAATATATCTGTACATGATTTAAGACACACTTACGTTACGATATTAATCAAAAATGGCTTTGATTTTAAAACTATTGCAGAATTAATTGGAGATACAGTTGAAATGGTTATAAAGACCTATTCCCATTTTACAGAAGATATGTTTGAATCGGCAAAAGATAGGATAAATAAAATTTTATAATTATTTCTGCCGAAACGTCTGCCGATTCAACTTTAAGACACTTATGAAAAACTATCAATTGGCTGATTTACACGCTATAAGACGATTGTTTTTTTATTATCCCTTAGTTTCTCGTATATCGTATACGTATGGGATATCCCTTGTTTTTGTTAGTCAATTGATTTTATTTTATCACAAATAAGAGTAAATGCACATTATATTTTAGTCAATAAATTATTTTTAATCAAATCAAATCAAACAATAAAAAATAATTCTGCTGAATTTCTGCCGACATAAAATAAGGAGCCTTTATTGGCTCCCTTTTTACTTTACAACTAACTTTAGTAACTTAAACATCATCTCTCCAAATTCCTTTGGACCTAATGCAGCTTTTAATCCAGCAAGACCACCTAGACCACTATAGGCAATCATATTTGGCTTTTGGTGAAACATTTTCCACATAGCCTTAGCTTGCGGTATCATAGTTCTAAAATCGTCAGGAACGGCCTTTATTTTGTCTAAGACAGTTGGATTTGTTCCTTCTAGTGCTTCAAAGAATAACTTATCGTAGTTTCTTCCTAAAAAATCTAGTTTTGGATTTTGTATGTATGCTTCAATTACCTCTGTTAGTTCATCAGCATAAGATATGTTACTAAGTAATAATAATCCACCGACTACACCTACACTTATTAATATTTTCTTTTTCATTCAAAATACCTCCTTTAGATTACTCATATCTTCATTGACTTGAATTACTTTTAACCTGGTACTTGGTAATGGTTTATCAGTTATAGCTATTATTGTTGGAAATTTAGGGAATAATTTTCTCCATTTCATAGATTTATAAAGTCTTTCATATTTTTCTATATCGAATCCTTTGTTGCTGATTTCTACTTCTACAAATGCTATATCCTTTTTGCCTTTTAATTCATAAGCTACAAACCCATCTGATCTTAGGTCTTCGATTATAAATTCATTTTTAAACAATTCAATGCTAGATGTTTTATTCAATTCTCTATAAAAGTCAGTCAGCAACAAACTATGTTTCAGTTGTTTAGGTTTTCTTATGTAATAGTAAAATTGGCTTGTGAAATGTTCTCTATCTCTTTTTATATACTTGTTATCATGTAATAACTTTAAACGTCTCTGTGCCACCTTTAAACTTGGATAGAATAGTTCTTGTATTGTATCTGTAGTCGCTATTTTAAAATTTTCAATAAAATCTAATACTTTTCTATCTCTTTCGGTAATTCTCATTTTATCAGCTCCAAGAATCCGAAATCTTCAATTACCTCATCCTTGGTTTCTTTTTTTATATCTTTTTCTATGTAAGTATGTTTTACAAATTCTCTTGCATCTTTAACAGATAAATCCATTGATTGAAATTCTGTTAGATCTCCATATCTAAGCAGACCATGGCCCTTTCCTCTTAACTCCTCTAATCCGTTTTCATCTATGATTATTCTACTATTTAAAGAGTTCATTGTTTTTAATCCCATTACACATGGTACATTAGCTTTAATTCTTCCGTTTAATATCTTTGCATCAGGTCGCTGGGTACTAATAATTAAATGGATTCCACATGCTCTTGCTTTAGCTGCTAGAGTTTCAACTGCCGATATGCTGCCCTTCTCATCTTGTAAATCTGCAAATTCATCTATTACACATACTTGGTAATCTAGTTTCCTTACGTTTTTTAATTTGTTGTATTCTTTTATATCTACTACATCATTCTCATAAAATAACTCATATCTTTTATCTACTGCATGTAATAGATCCATGAGTACTTTCTCTGCATCATCAATATTTCTACTAAATGATTTTACTTGCTTGCATTTTCTAAACACATTAAATTCTGCTCCATTTTTTAAATCTATCAGATGTAGGGATATCTTTTTGTTGTTTGCTATTAAACTTGTTAATATTGCCCTTAGCACTGTAGATTTACCAGAACCAGTTTCCCCAGCTACTAATAAATGTACTACTTTTTCTAAATCTAACTTTATGATCTCTCCACCATAAATTATTCCGATTGGAAATTCTAATCCTTTTGTCGGTGACAATATATACTTTGGAGATTCTTCCAATGCTATTTGATAAATTTGGATAAACACTCTATGATTTTTATAACTGATTTTAATTTTGTTATTAAAATATTGCTCTATTTCTAGTTGATGTTTCTCAAAGTCTTTGGTAGATAATCCATAGGGTAGACTAAACTTTAAGCAATAACCATAATCTGTTTTTTTCTTACCTAGATATCTTGGTATTCTATCTCCTACTTTTATATTTAGATTTTCAAATAATCTTTTGTAAGGATTGAATGACTTTATAAATTCTAAGGCTGTAACTGCTCCACCTAATGAAGTAATCCCATAACCAACTAATTCCATGCCACCTATCTCGGCAATCGCTATGCCACCAATTATGGCTGCTACATATACATCTAAACTGCTTTCCCTTTTTACTTTTGGTAATGTTTCACTCTTTGGTCTGTATGGCTGCCCTGGTCTTAGCTTGTCACCACCTGGTACTATTGTCATATTTTCCACTCTCCTTTTATAATAAACTTCCACTTCTTATTATTTTTTACTATTAGGGTGCCTATAGGTAAAATAATTACTGATATTCTGTAAGTTTAGGCTCTTATTCTATAGGTTTCGTGTCTACAACTTAACCTACAACTTAACCTATACTTTATAATATGTTCCCCAGCTAATTTAATGCCTGTCTTAACTAACTTTATTTATAAAAAAATACCTGGACTTTATTCTTCCAGGTAAAATATATCATCAATGGATCTATTCAATTTTTTTGATATTCTTAAAGCTACCTCTAAATAAGGTACTGTTCCTTTTTCATATCCGATATATTGTACATAATTTATATCTAGCAGTTTTGCAAATTCTTTCATGTTCAACATATACTCTCTCATCCTAATTTCTTTAAGTCTATTTTTCACCATAGCTTCACCTTTATACCATGTAAATTATATAACTTATTTGATACCATCCACATACCTACAAGAACTCCACTCATAAATAAGCCTACTATTATAAATACATTTTTCCACCTTATCTTTTGCATTTCAATCCCCCTTTATGGAGATATTCTATGTAAATTTGAAAACTCCTTCTTTTTTGTAAATTATTATTTTAAAACGTGTAAATCAAGCCATATATGAGTATTAAAACAAAATAAAAACCTCTTACAAGTGATTCTCAAAGGTCATATTTTAGCCAAAAAATAAAAAAAGACCAGGATTATTAGTCCTGGTCTTGAATTTGTTATTATATTTTAGTGGGTATAATAACTTTTAATATTTGTATTAGGGTTTGAGTAATGTTCTTACAAATAAAAATAGACCTTTATGGCCTAATGTTTTTGAACTGTATTTTTAGTTCCTGAATATAAACCTACTGCACTTAATCCGATAAAGATTCCTTGAATTATTCCAGCTAAAAAATCTCCATCGGAAAATAAAGCAATTCCTAATCCTATACCTAATATCACTGAAAATATAGGTATATACCTTTCATTTAATCCAATCTTTTTAAATACTTCTAAGATACCGATTAAAAGTGGTATTATTGCTATTCCTGCATATTCCATATCATTTCACCTCCTTCCATTGGTCTGTCAATCTGTCCAGTAAAGCAAATACCTCTGCTCTTGTCATGTGATCATCAAACCTTTTTTCTGATACTGTGATACCTTTTTTATTTAGATTATTGAAATGTTTCTCTCCCCAATGAGGTTGGTGCTGTAGCAAGTTTAAGTGAGCTTGTACCTTAGTTTTAAATTCGTTCCAACCTTGCCAATTATTAGCTGATAGAATCCTAGGACAGTTCTTTCCACTCCAATCATAGTGTCTTTTTAGTTTATCTATGCCCCAGTTTCTTTCATGCAATATTTTAGCCGCTACTTCAACTGTATTTTCTATTGCTCTTGCTCTGTTACCACTTTCACATATTTCTAATCCTATAGATTTACTGTTACCTGGTCCATTTGCTCCGTCCCCAGCATGGTAAGCTACCTTATTAAGAGGTATGCACTCTATTGCTTGAGTATCATCAACTACTATGTGAAAACCTGTTGTAGAGGTATTTGCAGGTCTATTGAGGTTGTCCCTTTCATTTTGGGCGGTTGAATTTGGGTTACCTGTAGAGTGTACTGTTAAATACTCGGGATCCATATCTCTGATTATTTTAACTTTGTTAGTGATGTGTTGTACTTTGTAATTCATTTTATCGTCCACCTTATTTCAAGTAATTAAGCAAAGTAAATACAATACTAATAACAGCTATTATATAGCCTACATACTCTGTTTTAGATTTCTGTGTTGTATTTACATTACTTTTTAAATCTATCACTTCATTTTCTACTCTATTAATTGTATCTCTTAACCCGTTGTAGTCTCGGATTAACATCTTTGTTTCTTTCATCTCTAGTCTTAGTCCTGATACTTCACCTTTAAAATCGTTCATCATTTCGAATAATTCTTTATTACTGTACCATTGTTCTTTTTCCCCCATAGCTACCCCCTTGATTTTGTTTTAGAGCAATAAAAAAGACTATCTCTAGTCTATCTATTGCTCTCTATATTAAATTTGCTTACGACGCATAATGAACCAAATATTCATTAAATACTTGCTTGCGGTGTCGCAATAATCATTTCATATTCTTGTTGTGTTATTTGTCCTTTTGATACTCTAGCTTGTAAATAAACTCCATCTACCCTTCTCATAATCCACATATTTAATAAAAATTGATACATGATATCCCTCCTATAATAGTTCTAACAAAGTCATTTCTATAGCTTCTAAACGTTCTTCTGCTGTCGGTATTAGTTGCTCTTCCACTTCGTAAACTGGATCATTAACAGTTGGGACATCTCCCCATATGAAGAATATTTCTTCTGCATATTGTGGTATTTCTTCTAACACCTTTTCTCTGCCAAAATGAGAGTTTTCATATGCTTTTCTTACATCTCCATCCCTATAACTAACACTTGTAATTGTTAATTCGTCTATCATATTAATCGCCCTCCCTATGGTATTTGATATACACCGGACATAGATAATTGTTTAGTTGTTGTTAAATTTTGAACTGTTATTCCGTAACCTTCATTGTTTCTTGGCAGTGCAAAAACTCCATTGATTGTAGCTACCCCCGAAATATTGGATACTATATTACCCATCATAGAAATTATATTGTACCTATCCAATGTGTGGACGGATGCGAAAGGTAATCCAGCTATTCTAAATACACCACTACCACCTGTAAAAGATGATATATCCATTCTCATGTTTATTAGCACAAATTTCCCTATTCTGATATAGTGACCATACCTCGCGCCATAAACAGCACTTTCGCCTCCGCCCGAACTTTGTAACTCTGGTGTCCATGTACCAATTTCCATCCTCATTCCGTGAACTTCTTTGGTATTCACATTTTCTGCCTTATGCGACGCTAAATCTTGATATATTTCATTCAACGCTAGTACAATATTTGACTTTTCTGTTGTGTCTAAGCTTTCTAAATCTCCCACATATCGCATTAAATCTAAAATATCACCTGCATTCGTATCAGTGTTATCTTTTAAAGTTTTAACATTTTCTACTAAAGCATTATAGTCATATTCAGTAAAGTTTCTTGCTATAATAGTACCTGCATTCCAAGCCTTAGCAACTCCTTGAAACCCTCTTTCTACTGTTATTGCGTTTCCATCTATAGATAATACTTTAATCGTTTCTGCTCCTACACCCGTACCTAAAACCATCAAATTTGGTGGTTCAGGTATTCTTGTTTCATCCAATACATATATCAATGTATCACTGTTAGATATATTATTTGTGATTGTTGTTTCAGGGGAATTGGCTACCCCTTTAAACATTTCTAGCATTAGTAATCTCCTCCCCCTCTACTATTATTAAATGTCTGCATAAACACATTAGCTATAACCCTAGTTAATTTATTAGGTATTATCTCTATTTTGTGCCATGTGTTTCTTCTTATTTTCCCTCCGCCATCTACGGAAAAGTATGGCACTAGATTTATATCCTCACCTACATTGAATTGTCCTGATATAAGTTTTCCATCAATCCTAAGTCTAAAATTATCTGCTACTCCACCACGAAATATACCAAATTCTAAATCATGGCCATGTGAAGGTATTGTATGTGTATGTTTTATGTCGTGAGTATGATTTATATCATGAGTATGGTCTATGTCATGATCATGGTCTATGTCATGATCATGCCTAATGTCATGGTCGTGGTCTATGTCATGGTCATGGTCCATATCGTGGTCATGTCCTTTTACATCTGCCAGATGCCTATGATCTTCAACTCCGTGAGAGTGTTCGAATTCTGTACCTCGTAATTCTCTAGTTGAGAGTAGATTATAAGAAGGAGTTCCTGATGTATATCTAGTCCAATTTACTTCTACTTGTACATCTTCTGTAGTTGTAGTTCTCCTTGAACTAGGCCCAGATGACCTTCTTGAACTAGGGCCGGATGACCTTTCTGAACTTGCACCTGACGATCTCCTTGAACTAGGCCCTGATGAGGTTTTTGAACTCGCTCCCGATGAAGTTTTCGAACTCGCACCAGATGAAGTAGTACTCGATTGCCCCGTAGTATTAATTGGAGCTGAACTTATAGCTTTTGAATAGGCTCTAAATGATTCCAACTCTAAATTTAATAAGCATTTATTTATTCTTATCATTTCCTCAGGTACAAATATATTTATTACTGCTGGATTATTGTTATCTGCATTATCTGCAAAAGGAACTATTAATTGATTTGTTGCACCTTGAGAATACACCTCATTGATTCGCGTTCTATCTTGTAATTCACTTATACTACCAGCTATATTTCTAGATTGATTACCTATTTCAATTTCAACATCCCCAGGATTACCTGTTATGTCATTCTTAGACACTTTGATTATGGGTAGGTCCTCAATAATATTATCTTCTTTATCAATTATCCTTACAATGTCCCCAGGAAAAAACTTCTCATATTTTTCAGGTGATTTTCTGTGCAAATCTACTGCTGATACTGTATAACTTTTATATGGATGTTTTAATTGATTTAATAAAGATTGCCCATATGCCTTTAAAGTTTCAGGGCTTTCAAACCTTCTGTCAACTAAAATACTAGACTTAATTCCCCAGGTTGTAGTTTGCCCATTACTTTCCAAATAAGGTATACCATTGTTTACACTTTCGATTCCTAGTTGATTATCTCCTTCTCCATAACCTAAACAATAAAGCCTTGTTACTATCGATGTGGGATCAACTATCTTTTCTATTTCAGTCATATTTTTTTTGTATGTTACATCAGCTTTAAACTTAGTTGGTAGTCTTTTTAGATGTATTCTCCATATACTTCCAGTAGTATCGAACTCCCATCTATACCCTTCATTAAAAGGCTGCGGAACTGAAAATAATGCAGCTAATAGATTTTCATTTTCCCATTTATATTCAAATCTTCTATCAAATTCACACTGTCCTAATTGCCATCTTTTTTCAATCTGATTATCTAAAATATACCTTATGACTGTAACTGTCCCTACTCCAATGTTGCCTATTTGATGATACTTAAATAACACATCATCCAGTAGAGTAGCTAATACGTGTTCGCATTGATAGACTATATTACCTTGTGTATCTCTTGTAAGTGTAGAGGGCATTATCCTAAAGAGTTCGATTCTTTCTCCCCCATCAAATACTTCTACATAATGAAAAGGCTGACAATATTGGTTTTTAATATCATCAGCAGGTAAAGTAAAATTAGCATACCATAACTCATTAAGTGTTAAATCATATCCAATATCATAAGCATTTTCTAAATATGCTAGTTTCTTCATGTTACGATCATATACTCTTATAATATTTTCCATTATAACCACCTATCTTTCCAAATTACATCAAAAGATACATTCCTACTGCTATTACTATCATTATAAATAAGAGTATTCAAGCCATTTAACAAGTTGAAAAACTCACTATCATTCGAAAAATATTCCATCGCGTTTTGACCGTTTATCGTAACAGTCATATCTATTGTATTTATAACTAATTCTTCACCAGGTCTTAATATTATTCCTTCTAAATCAATTACAGATTCGCCTGATAGTGTTTGATTTGCTTCTGTACCTAATACTAGACTAGACATATCACTCGATGCTATGAACATCTTAGTAGCGTCGCTAAAGCTATTTAAAGCTAATCCAGTTGTCCCTAAGTTATACTTTACATTCGTACCCTCTGCATTATCTTTCATGTAAAGATTAGCAAACCCGTTAGCTGATATAATTTTATTAGAGTTAACCGTATTGCTATTCATTACCATTAACCCTATTCCATTAGCACTTGTACTAACTGCACTAGATACATTAAATTTACCCCTATTATAAGGCTGTCGGTTAAACATAACCTACACCCCCTATTCCATTGTCACTTGTAAATTACCCGTTTCAATCGTAAATCTGTTGCCACTCAACACGTTTTCAACTCTACTAAAGCTACCCCTACAAAGTAAATTACCTCCCGTTTGAGCCGACCTAATGCCCCAATGGCTTATATTCCCCCAATCAGTAGTTGCGATTGGGAACTCGATTTTTTGATTATTAGATATAACTCCTTTGTCTCCTGTTTGAGTAGGAGTCCCAAAGGTTATTTGTTGCCTTGCGTAAGCACCTCCCGAAACCTCTGTGCCTGTATCTGCATCGGTTGGATCGTTGATGTATAGAGCTAAATATATTTGTGTAGGTTGAGCTACAGATTGATTCCTAAAAAAATAATTTAGTATAGCTTCTTCGAGCCAATTACTAGCTGCTGCCATTTACACTCCCGCCTTTCTTGTTATAACTATATTGTTTATATTAGTCGTACCATTGTTTTTTATTGTTATAATACACCCTGTTTCGCTTGTTCCACTTACATTTAAGGGTATATCTCGAGGTTTATTTGTAATGTTAGGTATATTGACTTGTCTATATTCAAGAGATTCTGCAAATGGTTGACACTCAAAAGTCACTCTTGCCTTACCATAAGCTCTTATTTCTTCGATATCTATGTTCGCATATACCTTTGCTTGATAAGCTTTATCGGGCTCATCATCAAATACTAATATCCCACTTTTTGAAAACCATTGAGCAATATCTCTTGCTTGCACCCTTAAATCTAGCATAGTTTTTCTAACTAAAGACAATTCCATGGTTATAAGTCTAGTTTCATAAGTATTCAACCCGTAATCAATAGTCCCATGCCTACCAGGTATCACAAAATCATTTTTTCTTAAAGAAGGGGTAATAGTTCTATTATCAGATCTAACATATAATTCATATTCTGAACTATGAATGTTTGCGTAGGTAAATCCTTTCATATTCATTTTATCCCCCTCCCTCTATTGCTAATATTGTACTTATTATTTAGTTCAACACTCATATCTTTCACTGTTTGTCTTACTATTTCTTTTCCGTTTACTGCAACAATAACATCTCTACTAGCTAGGGTTTCGACTGCTGATACCAACCTATCTATGTTGTCATAATCACTAGTAAACTGTGTATTCATCGAATATCCAACCCCGCCTAGTGCTAGGCTTGGATTATTAAAAGCATTTGTTGCTTGTAAACTCAACGATTGCATTGCTTTTGATACTGGTTTAATATTATCTTCAATTCCATCTGCTAGTCCTAAAGGTAGCCACTTGCCTACTTCATCAGCCATAACTCTTGAAGGCGACCTTATACCAAAGAAATCCTTTATTCCTGATGTAATGTCTCCAACAAAACCTTTAATTTTTCCTAAAATCCAATCCTTAACAGATGCTATACCTTGCCATAATCCCTTTACAATGTCTGCTCCTATACCTACAAATTCACCTATTAAACTGCCAAAAGCTTTCACTAGAGCAAAAATAACTTCCGGAACCTTGGCAACTATCCCAGGTATTGATTTAACAATCCCTAAGGCTAATTGTGCAATCATTTCGATACCTTTTTTCAAAAACTCTGGTAATCGTTCTCTTATTGCTCCTATTAATTTAACTAATAGATCGCCTATTGTTTTTATAATTTCAGGAAGATTATTCCATATTCCTTTGGACATATTTGAGATTATTTCTATACCTTTTTTCAAGTATTCTGGGTATTTCTCTATAATGGTATCTAATAATTTACCTAGTACATTTGTGATAGATTCTATTACAGCCGGAAGATTGTCCCATATGCCTTTGGCTAGATTACTTATTAACTCTATTCCAGATTCTAATATTAATGGAATAAACTCAAATATTGCCGTTAGTATTCCGTCAAGTATTTTACCTATATTTTCTATCACACCTGGTAAACCTTCAAATATTCCACTTGCAAAGTTGGAGATAAATTCCACACCTTCTTTTAAAATGGTAGGCAATTGATCCTTTATCCAGGTAACTACATTCCCCATAAATTCTGCCATAGTTTCTAAAAACAACGGTATGCCCTCTGTTACTCCCTTTGCTAAAGATGAAATTAACTCTGCTCCATTTTCCATAAATGAAGGGCCTGCTGCTTGAATAAAAGTTAAAATTGCCCCAGGTAATTCTGATATTACATTGCCGACCATCGGTAATAGGTTATCGAACAAAAATGTTGATATTGTTTCTGCTAGACCTTTTAATGCTCCACCTAAGTTTTCACCAATAGCTAAAGCTCCTAATACATTTGTAAATGCTGATTTCATAGCATTAAATGAACCTTGGATTGTTTCTTCTGCTTCAAGTGCTGTTGTACCTGTTATTCCTATTTCTTTTTGGATAACATGAATAGCTTCGTATACATCACCTAGATTATCAATATTATATTTTACACCTGATAATTTAGTGGCATCTGCTAATAACCTTTCCATTTCTGTTTTTGTTCCACCATAACCTAATTTAAGGTTGTCTAACATGGTATAATTCTGCTTTGCAAATCCTTGATAGGCATTCTGAATATCTCTCATGTCAGTACCCATCTTATTAGCATTATCGCCCATGTCTACCATGGCCATGTTTGCTACTTCTGCAGCCTTTTCTGTATCTCCTCCCATAGATTGCAATAATGATGCAGAAAAGGAAGTAACATTTTCCATGTAATCATTGGCAGATACTCCGACAGTTTTATAAGCTTCATTTGCGTATTCTCTGACTTTGTCTGCATTATCCTTAAACAAGGTTTCAATACCACCAATTGATTGCTCTAAAGCTCCACCTTCGGATATTGTTGCAGCTAAGGCTTTTCCAATCCCTGCTGCAACAATTATTTTCTTTATACTGCTTACTATATTCCCGCCAGCTATCGTACCTGCTGATGTAGCTTCACCGCCTAATTCTTTTGATATACTGCCACTTATGCCTTTAGCTGACGGCATTATTTGTACATATGCTTTCCCTAATTCTGTTGCCATAGTTACCTCCCTTCTGCGGCTTTTATCAATCTATTTCTTTCTTCCTCAAACTCCTTGCCAGATGTAAATGCACTTACATCACTTTCTTTATTGTATAATTCATCTAATATTGATTTAGGTTTGTTTACTCCTTTTGAGCCGTCCTTAGTCTTAGACCATAGAAGTAGATTAAGTCTATCAACAATCCCTGATAACAATAGAATATTGGGCGATACCTTAGCACCGCTTAATTTCATTTTTATCCTCGAATCATCTCTTAACCCTATACAAAAAATAGCCACCGTTGAAGGTGGCAACTGTCTATAGTTGTATATCTGATATGTTTCTGCTAGATCACAAATAAGTGCATTTTCATCAATCTTTATCATCTGTGCAAGGATTAGTAGTTTTTTGTTTCTTCTCGATAACTTAAAATTTCTGTTACTTCTTTTTCCATTTTGGTAACCGGAACAATACCATCTTCATCCCTTAAAAAGTCTTTTAAATCTTCTGATTGCTTTTTACCTAAAATTTGTACAACAATCTTTGTAAGAAGCAATGGATTGGATTCTAATTCTGATAAGTTCTCTACTAATTCATAGTTATCTAACATTTTTTTGGGGACTTCAAATTCAAATCCCGATTTTGTTTTTCCTTTAATCATTTATGCTCCTCCTATTCTTCTGGTACGGTCGGTTTTTTAATGTATTCATAGTGAGTATTTTCTGCTGTATCTGGAAATGCTGTAGTAGTAATTTCATAACCTACTGCGTCTGAATCTGTATAAGCAATTTCTCCTATTTCTGTAGTTTTTCCTCTTGGGATAACTATTCTTTTTAATACTCCACCTTTCATAACCATATCAACTACAATCGCTAATTCCTCTGCATCTTTTGAGTTGGCCTTAACTGTAATGCCTGTTTCTAGTGTGCCTGTTACGTTATCGGTACCGTAAACAAATTTAAGCACTTCTACATTCAACCCTTCAATTAATTTATAATTAAATGTATCAGGCTTCCCTGTTTGTACTGCTAATACTTCATCTCCGCCCCAAGCCTTTACTGTTTCAGATTCAGGACTATTTGAATTGGTTAATCCATCTTCTGATATATAGCCTAGAGATTTAAAGGCTACGTTTAATTCCGTTGTTGCATCTGTTGGTAAAGATGTTCCTAGTGGTGCTACATGGACTGCTCCGCCAACTTTAGGTTTCCCATATGTTACATTTTGTGTATCTTGCATAATCTTCTCTCCTTTCAATAATGCTTGATATCATAAACTGCTTGATATCTATATTTTTTAGTTGTTGTATCCGTAAAATTATAATCACTATTTAAATTTACACTAGCTATATCATCAAGTTCTATAAGGCTATCTACTGCCTTTTTCACTTCTTCGTTTAGAGAAGATGCTCCAAACATACTTTCTGAATAAGACTGAAATGCAAAGGTTGATGATACCAAGTGATTGTTTCTATTGCTGCCTATTTTTTCAAATAATACATATTCATTTGGTATAGGTTCAGGTTTTTCAAGGCGGACCGGTACTGATAGTTTTGTTTTTAAATGATTTAAGATTATGACTTCTATCATTACCTCACCGCCTTTAGAATTGAGTTATTTTTAAGGTTATCTCTCTTGGCTTGATAAGTATCGGCATATACCATTGCATTTGCTCTGTTTTTACCTACATGAATATCACTTTTATAGCCTTCTCCTAAGCTATTCAAAGCACTATCCGCCTTATCCTTTAAAATACTTTGCATTTCCTCGGACTTCATTAATTCCCTTACACTTGCTCTATTCAGGACAAATTTAAACTTACTCATATCTTTCCACCATCACTTTTTTATTCCAATCTAAAGGTATTAAACCTTCTATTCCTTGTAGAGGGATTCCAAACACTCGCCATCTCTGTCCAAAGAACCTAACCTCTTGATTCTCCCAAGCGTTAGTATCACCTTTTGGAATAGCTAGTGTGTAGACTGCTGTTCTGCCCGTTAAATCCTTAGCATTGATTACATCATCTGATGATGTAGGACTGACAAGGACGTTATCAACTGCTATTTCTACATCTTCAAATATCGGGTTGTCAAACGGATCTCGTCCTACTTCTTTATTGTTTATAAGGGTAACTGTAACTCCTTTTATTCTAGCCATAAAAATCAATCACCCCATATCTTTGCTTTCTTAATCCTAGCCTTGCTAGTTCTGATTTTTTTATAAATAGACCGCCACCAGGAACTAAAAAAGAACCTTGGAATGAATACCCTAGTGCCGATTCGGACATTTGGGTCATAGGTTCTTGGTTTGTAGAAGTCATTAAAGTTCTTGCGACTATATCGACTACTACTGATTTAACAACATTTGCATACGTTTCACTTTCATTAACCATCTTGTCTAGGTCTTTCCCTACCTTATCAGATTCTACTCTTAAACTATCCGATACAACTGGTAATAATGCCGTTGCTCGAATTGTTTCGTCAGGTGTCATAGGTCGCCATAGATCAACTATATCTTGCATAGTTGCAAAGTCTGTCATCTTAATCACCTTCCAGTAATGCGATTAATTCCTTTTTAGTTTGCTCTGGTTTGTAAGCTATACCTTGAATTTCTAGCATTTCAAACAATTCGGTCTTAGTATGCTTTTCTAGTCCTTTTTCAGTTATTTGTTCGCCTTCTGGAACCCAGTTTTTGCTTATGATTTTTGAAGGGCTATCTATAATAGCCCCTGTTTTTATATTGATATATCTCATAAGATTACTCCTATTCTGTTGCTTCTGTAATTCTTGCAAAGTTATCAGAGTCCATGATTCCCCAACCTAAGTAAACTTCTGCTCTTAGGTAAACTTGGTTATATCCTTTAAGGTCTAATCCAGAGTTGTCAGGGTCTCCATATTGGATTACTTCTAGTGGAATTTGCTTCGCATACCCCCATTTAAAGGAACCTGCAAAGTCACCGATTATTGCTCTATCTCTTGCAGTTGACATGTCCGATACAGTTTTGTTTACTTCAACATTCAGTCCGTTGATGGAAGGTGGTGCATTTCCCCACGCCAGTTCAGGGAACATTGGATTCCCATCTGCTTTTGTTAATTTTGCTAATGCACTTCTAAATAATGGAGATATTGCCATTCCTGTTATATCTCCTTCATCAATTAAAGCTATTGCAGTTTCAATATCTGCATTGGCTGTTGCCATACCTAAAGCTGATTGAACTGTATTGGTTACTTTTGAATCAAAGTGATTAGTTCCAATTACTGATGAAGCTGTGCCAGTTCTAGGATTCACACCATGATATGCAGCCAAGTCTAAACCTCTAGCAACTTTTTTAGCAAATCCATCGTTAAAAGCTTTCAATATGGAAATTTTTTCTTCTTCTGATGCGTAAATAAACTCATCTGATACTCTTGCGCCATATTCAAATTTAATTGGTATGATTGTTTGTGGTGCTAATGATACTCCACCATGAGACTTCTTTCCACTTTCTGCTACTATGTCAATTTCTTTATCCATAGTGAATACAAATTCTTTTTGTCCGTTAAATGGGATAGGTGTTTGTTTGGATAAAGCTGCTAATGAGCTTTTTCCCGTTACTTTACTAATCAAATCCGTTACTAATTTAGGGTCAAATAATACTCCTCGTTCTAATGTCATAATCTTTTCTCTCCTTTATTAATCTAATTTTAAATTATCTAACATTTCTTTATATGGTGCTACTTCATCATCTGTTTTTGTTTCGGTAGTTCTTAGTGGTAAAGTTTGTTTTTTTGTTATAAAAGACGATAAAGTTTCAGCATCTTTCTTTAAATCTTCTTCCGTTTCACCACTTAATTTACTTGCAAGCTCTAACGGTATACCATTTTCATTTGCTATGCGATATTTAAGGTTTTTAATCTCATATTCCTTGATTTTGTTGTCTTTTTCAGTTAGCTTGTCCTCATATCCTTCAAAATCTTTTAATGATGTTTCCAAAGTAGCAACTGTATCCTTCAATGTTTTGTTTTCCGTCTTAATATCGTCATAGTCCTCAGGTTTAACTGATTGAATTGTTTTGCCATGTTCCTTCATAATGCTGTCAATTACTTCTTTTTCAAGTCCTAATTTCTCTAAAAACTCTCTATTCATATTCATTCTCCTTTTCGATTTGTTTAACGTGGCAACGACCACGATAGTAGTAGCTAAGTTTAACGACTTTCTACATTGGTCGATTTATTGCATAAAAAAATAGTAGCTAACGTATGCTACCAACGAGATATAAAGATTACCTCCTATCTGGAACTCTCTTTTTCTTTCTTATACACTGGATACGAAAGCAATATTCCCACTGCGATCCCTATCAAAAACACAAGTAAAATCACGTAACCTCCACCTCCTAATAACTAATCTTTTGTTTCTTCACTGGTTTATGGACTTGACAAGCCCAATGTGCCAATATCATTGAATCCATTAATGCAATATCATTTTCTTCTATCTGCGAACGATAGCCAAATCCACCACTTGAACCTATATTTCTTTTATCACAATTTGTAACTACTTGAGATAAAGAAGGTTGTCCTTTATGTTTTAAGGTTTGTTGGAATAAACCTTGTTCGAAGGTTGAATTTGCTACAATAATTTCTTTTACTGTAGGTAGTATAGGTTTTTTTATTCTAGCATCTTTCATTTCGCTTGCTAAGATGTTTTGACCACTTGCTCCGTCGATTATTACTTCTTGTACATCTGCTTGTTTTAAAAATGAAATTATCCAGGCATTGCCTTGTCTAATGCTTTGACAATCAATAGCTTCTACAAATATATCACCAGTATTAGTTTTAACTGCTATACTCATAGCTACATTTGTACCATCATGGCCATATTTAATACCTACAAATAATTTACCTTTTAATTTAGGCAATTTTTCAACCTTTATTTCTTCCCATTCATTTGCACTAATAACTGATTTTTGATTATACCTAATCCATAACCCTAGTCGCTGAACATTAAAATCTAAATCATCATCTCCGACTTCGGACCTTATAGTTCTCTCAGTTAACCTTAACCCTAAACTTGGATTGGTTTGGTACCATAAATCAACATCTCTTACATCTGATTCTTCTTCTACACTCCACTCTGCCCAACCTGTGTCCTCATTATTTCCTTCCAGTGTTGCGTTCCTTAAATTAGTAAAAACTGTACCGCTTGATATTGGAGTCGGTGGAGTTCCTATCAATATTGTTTGTGGGTTAGGACTTGCAGCAATAGTATATTTTAAGGCAGATTCTTGGTCATCAGTATATTCTTGGGCCTCATCTATAACTAGTAAATCAAAACTTTCTCCTAGTCCACCCGTGGAGGTTCTAGTTCTAAAATCAATCTTGCCCCCATCTACCATTACAATACTTTCTCTACCAATAGCTTTTATTTTTGTGTAATGTTCCCCTTCTTCATAGCCACAATCTTCCATGATTGATAATAGTCGATTAAAGGCAGTTCCACTCGTTGTAGTTCTGTGGGCTGTGTGGAGTATTCTTTCTCCTTTTTTTAATCCCTCAAGTTCTCTCATTGCAACTACTTCATTTTTACCATTTTGTCTAGGTACCGAAAAACCAAACTTCATATGTACCCATAGACCTTCATCATTTGTTGCTAGAATTGCATTTAATAGATTCCTTTGCCAATCATAAGCTTTCCTTCTAGACTCTTCATATAGTTCTATAGCTTCATCTGCTGAGGTTTTTAAAAATGGTAATATCTTTGATTTTGTAGGTGTTTGACTCCCTATTCTTTTAGTCATATTGTCATTCCTTTCGCCTTTTCCTAGCTATAGGAATTTATCGCCACTGCTTAGTCCATATATTTTGTTTCTTGGATTCTCCTGGATCATATTCAACAGTGCATCTGCAATATCTATGTCTCCTATAAATA
>JAAYGX010000208.1 GCA_012735585.1 Tissierella sp. | reverse complement strand
GCCTGTGCTCGCGCATCAGACCGCCGAATCCAAAACCGAAGGCCACCAGCGCAAGGACGGCGCCGGCCGGAAACGCGCCGTGGACCAGCCCGCCCGCCAGCGGCCAGTCCGCAGCGCCGGGCCACAGCCGGCTCACGGCCACGTGGCCCGCCAGCGCCGCGGCCGACAGCGCGAAGCCCCGGGCCGTCTTGAGCGTGTACGTGTGCTCTCCCCGCGCGGCCTGCTGGTCGTCAACCGTCCGGGCGCAGGGCGCGGGCCGCAGCGCGGCCCAGGCCACCACCGTCAGCGCCAGCGCCTGGGCCTGCAGCACGCCCCACAGCACGCTGATGGGAACGCCCAGCATGAACAGCTGCCGGAAGCGGCGCCGGTGGGTGCGCCAGACGTGGTCAGGGCCGGCGCCGGGCGCCTGCAGACGGGAGCGCAGCGAGAAGCGCAGGGCCACGCCCGCGACAACAAAAAAGACGGGCGCCGCCAGATCCCCCACGGACAGTCCCGCCCAAGAGAAAACGTCATGGGAAGTGCCGACGTACAGCCAGTGCAGTCCGTGGCTGAACACCATCATGAAGACGGCCAGGCCCCGCACGGCGTCGACGGCTTCGATGCGGCCCGAAGGGCCGGACGAAGGCTGACGCGCCATCTCGGTCACCAGACGCCCCTCCCGCATGGCCGGCGTGCCCAAATTTTACCGCACAAAGATTAAAGAACCGGCGCTGAATTGTTACAAAATTGTTGCACCGACAGGCACCGGGCGGCCGTGCACCGGCCCGAACCGTCCGCGAAGGACGGCCCCGGATGGCCGCACCCTCCTCCCTTCACCCGCGGTGGTGGGATATAATGAACACACCAACACATTCCGCGGCCGCCGCCGGCCGGCGGTCGGGAGAGGGGTGCGCGCATGAGCGAGCGACCGGATCGCGTGGAACTGTCCGACGAAGAATGGCGACGGCGCCTGACGCCGCTGCAATACGAGGTGGCCCGCAAAGGCGGGACCGAGCCGGCCTTTACCGGCATCTACTGGGATGAGACCGCCGAAGGGGTTTACCGCTGCGTCTGCTGCGACCAGCCGCTGTTCAAGTCCGAGACGAAGTATGACTCGGGCACGGGCTGGCCCAGCTTCTGGGACATCATCGACAAGGACGCCGTCTACTTCAAAGAAGACCGCCGCTACGGCATGATCCGCACCGAAGTCCTGTGCAGCCGCTGCGACGCCCACCTGGGGCACGTGTTCCCCGACGGCCCTGAGCCCACGGGGCTGCGCTATTGCATGAACTCGGCCGCGCTGCGGCTGGACCGCACGGCCGGGTCCGGCGAAGACTGAGCCGGAGCGGCGGAGCGGCGCGCCCGGCGGGCCGCCGCGCCGAAACGCAGAAGGCCCTCGGGAGATTTCCTTCCCGAGGGCCGTTGTTTGGTGCCCCGCCTAGGACTCGAACCTAGAACCTTCGGATTAAGAGTCCGCTGCTCTAACCAATTGAGCTAGCGGGGCCTGTATTGGTAGCGGCGGCTGGATTCGAACCAGCGACACCACGGGTATGAACCGTGTGCTCTGACCACTGAGCTACGCCGCCATGAGTGGCGTTGCGCCCGGCGCCGCTCTGCGACGCCGGACGCCTTCACTTGGTTGCGGGGGCAGGACTCGAACCTGCAACCTTCGGATTATGAGCCCGACGAGCTACCAACTGCTCCACCCCGCGGCGTCGCGCGGTACCTACCGCACCATGTATTGTACACAACCCCGGGCCGCTCGTCAACCCCTCCCGCGTCCCCCGCGCCGGGCGCCGGAAGAGACCGCGAGCGGAGCTTGCCGCCCGGATGTGGTATTGTTTACTCAAAGGGGGCTCAACCCTGTGGAAGTGATCAAGATCAGCCCGCGCGGCTACTGCTACGGCGTGGTCGACGCGATCAATCTGGCCAAAAAGGCCGCCAAAGACCCGCACGTGCCCAAGCCGGTCCACATTTTGGGCGCCATCGTGCACAACCGCCACGCCGTGGCGGAGCTGGAGCGCTACGGCATTGTCTCGCTGGAAGGCGACGATCGGGAAGCGCTGCTGGATC
>JAAYGX010000233.1 GCA_012735585.1 Tissierella sp. | reverse complement strand
TTCCAGAATAGCGTACCCAATGTTCTCTCCGGGGTCAATTCCCATAATGGTCATTTATTTCACCCCAGTACTTCCAATACCTCTCTCCCCTCTGTCGCTATCCTCCAGCTCTTCTACAAATTTAACCGCCACTGGCTGTAAAGGAAGGATGAGAAGCTGCGCTACTCGCTCACCAGCGAAAAGCGTTTGAGGACCTGTAAGCGAAGTTAAGAGAAGTTTCATCTCTCCCCTATACCCGCTGTCGATAATTCCAACACCATTAGCGAGACAAATACCACGTTTCCCAATGCTGGAACGCACTGCAATAACCCCTACACACTTCTCTGGAATAGCCACTTTTACTCCTGTAGGCGCTACAACTACCTTTCCAGGCACTACCTCTACCTCAGTCTTCACCCGCAAATCGTACCCTGCATCTGTTATATGCTGGCGCTGCAAGTCTTCAGGATTTCCAACTACATTCAACACTTTAGGCCTAGCCAACGAATATCTCTCCTTCCAACGATTCTTGTACCTCTTTATTCACCAATTCCTGTACGGAAATAGGGAACTTCTCCTTTGCTAATTGATACACTGCTTTGGCATATTCTTGGATTTCCTGCTGTGCGTCCTCTCCAAGGCGTTGATTCAGAAAATGGCACACACTTTGCAGACTGCCCGTCCAGTACCAGCGAACGTACAGACCATAGGCTGGGAGGAATAGACGGGCTTGTTCAGGGCAGATACCGTCCTGTAGAGCGTTGTTGTATAAGCGCTCTGCGGTTTCAATTAGCTTAAAAAGTTGCAGCGTATACCACGCTCCGACTGGGCTACTAACCGGAGCACCGCTGCCCTGCTTACTATTTTCAGGTGCTTCTCGCCATTCCCGCACTTTTGGGACGTAAAAAACAGGTTCCTCCGTCACATACCTCCTGCTTGACTCGTTCCACGCGTCCATGATGTGGTCACTGCCTACCACATACTTCCACCACTGCCTCGCGACCATCAAAGGCGCGTAAACTTCAAATTGAAGGACGCAATGCCGGAAAGGGCTGGTATGCCCTTCCCGTGCCAGAAATTGGATGAGTCTTACGTCTTTCTCGTCAAGGACTTCCTTCCGTTTGTTGTAAGACACCCGCGCAGCGTTCACAACAGTAAGGTCACTGCCGATGACATCATGGAGGATGACGTATCCGTGGTCTAGGACATCAATGCGCCTAAATCCTTCCATTTTCCTACAACCCCCTCAGCATTTTGAATACCCACAGTTGAAGCAAAGCGCGCAGCCTTCCTGTCTAGTCATCGAGACCGTCCCGCACTCAGGGCATAGATCAAAGTGTTGTTCTTGGGAGCCCGTTGAGTGGAATTTGAACTCTAATTGCGTAGTGTCTTCACTACTCTCCTTCTCTCCAACATCTCTTAGCAGTTGCAAAGCCTTGGCGATAGCATCTGGGAGAGAGGACACTCGGTTCTCTCCAAACCCAATGGTGGAGACCCCGCTCATGCCTCTGAACTGCTTGATGATCCAGTTCAGCTTCTCTTCTGGAGACAGGCTGGACAGTCTTGGCGAGAAGTAGCCCGTCAAGGCTATGGCCAACCCGTCTGCAATGGCGCTAACATCTGCCCCTGTCTTGCCCAGCTTGATGAACACTTCATCAATCCGGTTTTGGTCGTCCACGTTGACGGTGATATACGCCTTCCCCACAGGAGTGACCATCTTGATGGTGTGTCCCGCCAGAATTTGAGGACGTTTAGCGAACTCCTTCTTACTGGGCTCCTCTTTCTCGGCCTTCTTATCCTCTTTGTCGAGGTAGTTCAGTACGCCCTCTCTGCTGCCGTCTACATACACGGTGATGCCCTTTAATCCCTTCTTGTAGCCGTACATATAGAGGTTGGCCACGTCTTCTTCCGTGTAGCTGGAAGGAGCGTTCACCGTCTTGCTCACAGAGGCATCCGTGTATTTCTGGATGGCGGCTTGCATGTCCACATGCTCATACGGAGTTAGTTCTCGAGCCGTGACCATGTAGTC
>JAAYGX010000152.1 GCA_012735585.1 Tissierella sp. | reverse complement strand
TCTTCTAAAGTATGATTTTTCTCCCTAATACATAGCCTTGCATCTTTATGGCATAGAATGCATTTTCTAGGATTTATATTAAAATCACTTCTACTTATTTGATTATGATCAGAATCAAAAACATCGATATCAAAGATTCTACCCATTGGATGGCTCTCTTCTAAATCTATTAATAACGCCTTTAATTTTAGTGAATCTAAGTCAACTACTATATATCCTTCACTTCCTGTAGACTTATTGATCTCTTCTTTGTAAATTATCTTTATGTCATTATCCAAAAGCAAGTTTACAATAGAGCCCATCCCTTCCTTATGAATCTCACGATACATTTCATTATCCTTTACAATACCAGGGGTATTTAGGGTAAATGATATTAGGCTTGATTTATACCTATGGATCAAATCTAATTGCTTATCCCTTCTATCTTCCCTTGATTGTAATATCTCCATAACAAATTTTTCATCAATCATATCTTATCACCATGCTTTAATATATACATCATCAAGCTTACTGCCAATAAATCCGCTGAGCCACCAGGACTAATATGTCTATCAATAAAGTCTTTATCCATGGATTCTATATATTTCTTTCCTTCATCTGTAAAGTATCCACCTAGTTTTAAAACTTTTATTGATTCATTTTGAACATAATTAAGTGTCTCCATATTATGTCTGCCTAGAACATTACTATCTTCTGTATATGCCATAAGATTAAGTAATACTTGTATCAATATATCATTAATATGGTATGTTTCTTCTAAGATTAGCTGATCTAAAATTGGTAAAGAGATATCCAAAGCTGTTTGAAAACCTGACTCTACCTCTCCACGGATTCCCTTTGTCCCATATTTAAGATATAGTTTTTCTCCATATGTAAGATTTTCTTTACTATGCGCATTATCCAATTCCCTAGTGATCCCATGTGAAATCAATATTACACGGTCTGAAATTTCAGTGTAATTAAATGTATCTCTATTTAATTCTTTAAATAGGCTACCTACCGCTGCAGCAATAATTCCCATAGAAAATACGATACCCTTATGAGTGTTGATTCCACCTGTTGCCCTGAACATATCTTTTTCTGCTTTAATACCTATCGGTCTTATATCTGTTAATAGCTGTTTATAGTCACTTCCATCAAACTCTATTCCAGCCTTGGTGCAATTATAATAATAAGGTCCCAATACTGAACTACTTCTTATAAATGTAAAGAAATCCATGTCCCCATGGGCACCTGGATTGAATCTATCTACTAGGCCTGGTTTAGGTGATGTGGACACTTCATATAGTATTGATTTAATTGCAATATTAGAAACAAACTCACAAAACTCAAGATTTGTCATTTAATCCCTCTTTTAAATATGATTTATATATTTATTATAGACTATTAAATACAAGATTAACAGTTAATAAAGTTAAAATGACACATAAGAACCGTCCCCTTGTGTCAAAATCACACTGAACACTCCTTTACCTGTCCTTGAATAAATTTTCAAAAGTAAGAGAAAATAATATTAAAATACTAAGGAGGATTCTATGGCTAAGAATAAAACCAAAGATAGAAATATGAAAAAGCAAATCGAAAATCATGATACTGCTGCTTGGGCAAATATAGAACAGCTAAAACCAGTATCTCAAGTTAGTATGCCAGATTTAGAGCAAGTACAGAATGCTAAAGAATATGTTGATGAAAACCAGAAATAGATAATTTAATCAAAAGAAGACTACTGTTCATTACAATAGTCTTCTTACTTTTTTAGGATTATAATATGTGACGCTCGGCTAATTCTTTGTACTTCCTATATCTTTCTTCTGCATCTAGCTTAGATTTTTCATATAAATCATCTGCATACTCAGGGAACACATTAGCTAGGGATGAATATCTGATTTCCCCTTTTATAAACTCTTTATAGTCAGCAAAAGGTTCCTTAGAATCAAGAATAAATGGATTTTTCCCTTCTTTTTTAAGAAGAGGATTGTATCTATAAAGATGCCAGTATCCTGCCTCTACAGCCTTTCTTTCTTCCATGATACTAGTTCCCATTCCAGTTTTTATACCATGGCTTATACAAGGAGAATATCCAATTACTATGGATGGTCCTGGATAGTTTTCAGCCTCTTTAATAGCCCTTATAGTCTGATTCATATCCGCTCCCATAGCTATTTGAGCTACATATACATAGCCATATGTCATAGCCATAAGTCCTAAATCTTTTTTCTTGGTTCTTTTACCACCAGAAGCTAATTTAGCAACACTTGATGCAGGAGTTGCCTTTGAAGCCTGGCCTCCAGTATTTGAGTATATTTCAGTATCCATAACAAATATATTTATGTCATCCCCCGATGCTAAGACATGATCCAATCCTCCAAAACCTATATCATATGCCCATCCGTCTCCACCAATGGACCATACAGATCTTTTTATAAAGAAGTCTTTTTTATCCAATATGTCCTTAATTATTGGATTTGACTTGTCTTCATAGTTTTCTAATACATCTAATAGTCTTTGTGAAGCAATTTTTGATTCATCTCCATCATTTTTACTCTCTATCCACTGCTGTATCGCTGCCTTTATATTTTCATCTAGTGATGATTCTAAAGCTGCATTCATTAGCTCGACTAATCTTTCCCTTGCTTGTTTAACACCTAGAAGCATACCATATCCAATTTCCGCCCCATCTTCAAATAATGGATGTATCCATGCAGGCCCTTTTCCTTCCCCTGTTGTGCTATAGGCTATGGAAGGTGCTGATGCTCCCCATACAGCTGAACATCCTGTGGCATTTGAAATCATCATTCTATCTCCATATAATTGGGTCAATAGTTTTATATATGGTGTTTCTCCACAGCCAGGACATGCTCCATTGAACTCTAATAGTGGACGTTTGAACTGACTTCCCCTTAGTGTAAATAAGCCTCCTACTTCTTTTTCTGTAAGAGTCATAGCAAATTCCCAGTTGTCCGATTGATTATCTATTTCAGGTTCTGCCGGTTTCATAATCAATGCCTTACCTTTAGCTGGACAAACATCTGCACAGTTACCGCAACCTGTACAATCAAGAGGTGATACCTGTACCCTTAATTGATACTGTTCGAATCCTTTTCCATTGGCTTGCTTAGTTTCAAAAACATCTGGTTTTCTATTGACTTCTTCTTCATCTAAAAGCATCAACCGTATTGTAGCATGAGGACATACATAAGAGCATCTACCACATTGAATACATCGATCAATGATCCATTCTGGCACTAAAGGTGCAATACCTCTTTTCTCATAAGCTGTAACACCTAAAGGGAATGTACCATCCTCCATACCTACAAAAGTACTTACTGGTAATTCATCACCTTCGTGTCTTGCCATTGGTCTTTGAATTTCCCTTATAAATCTCGGTAAATCCTTACTCGTATCATTATCATCAGCTTCATCTTGTGCCCAAGAGGAAGGCACTTCTACTTTAATCAATCCTTCCAAGGCATTATCTATTGCTTTATTGTTTTTATCTACAATATCCTTACCTTTTTTTCCATACATTTCTTCAACATTTTCTTTTAGATATTCTAAAGCCTTATCCACTTGTATTACATTGGCAAGTTTAAAAAATGCGGATTGCATAACCATATTGATTCTATTTCCAAGTCCCACCTCACTAGCTATTTTCAAAGCATCTATAATGTAGAAGTTGATATCATTTTTGGCAATATATTCTCTTATGGAAGCAGGAATATTCTCCTCTAGTTCATTAACTTCCCATGGACAGTTCAGTACAAAGGTACCACCTTTTTTAAGTCCCATAACCAAGTCATACTGATTTACATATGATTTATTGTGACAAGCCACATAATCAGCATCAAAGACCAAATATGGTGCTCTTAACTTCTGATCTCCAAATCTCAAGTGTGATACAGTAGTTCCTCCTGATTTTTTACTATCATATGAGAAATACCCTTGAACATATTTATCAGTATTATCTCCAATAATTTTAATAGCGGATTTATTTGCTCCAACTGTTCCATCAGATCCAAGACCCCAAAATTTACACTGTATTGTTCCTTTAGGAGTGGTATCTACAATATCTTCTTCTGGAAGAGACATATGGGTAACATCATCGACGATACCTATTGTAAATCTATCCTTCGGTGTATCGCTTTTTAAATTATTAAATACTGCTATTATTTGGGATGGTCTTGTATCCTTACCAGATAATCCATATCTACCACCAACGATTAAAGGCGGATTATCCATATTCTTCAAGGTTTTAACTACGTCAAGATATAAGGGTTCCCCAGCTGATCCAGGCTCCTTAGTCCTATCTAAAACAGCAATCTTCTTAACTGTTTGTGGCAAAACCTCTAATAGGTGTTTTTCTGAAAATGGTCGATATAGGTGAACCTTTATAACACCATACTTTTCTCCTTTGGCGTTTAAATAGTCAATGGTTTCATGTATCGTGTCACATACAGATGCCATTGCAACAATTATATTTTCAGCGTCTTCAGCACCATAATACTCAAACAATCTATATTTTCTTCCAGTTTTTTCACTAAATATATCCATGTAATTTTGAACAATATCTGGGACAGCATTAAAAAATGGATTGCTACTTTCTCTGTGTTGAAAATATATATCTGGATTCTGAACCGTTCCTCTTACTACTGGATGGTTGGGGCTTAATGCCCTATCTTTAAATTCTTGTAAAGCATTTAAATCTATTAAATCCTGAATTAAATCATAATCTACAACTTCAACTTTTTGAATTTCATGGGATGTTCTAAATCCATCAAAAAAATGCATAAAGGGTACTCTTGATTTAATTGCCGCTAGGTGTGCAATTATACCTAAATCCATACATTCTTGTGGATTAACCGAAGCTAGCATTGCAACTCCAGTCTGTCTACATGCCATGACATCTTGGTGGTCTCCATAAATGGATGTAGCATGGGTCGCAAGGGCTCTTGCAGTTACATGTAGTACTCCTGGCAATAGTTCTCCTGATAACTTATAAAGATTTGGAATCATTAGTAAGAGACCTTGAGAAGCTGTGTATGTGGATGCTAAAGAACCTGCCTGTAGAGAGCCTCTCATTGCAGCTACTGCACCTGCCTCAGATTGCATTTCCACAACTTTTACTTCTTGATTAAATATATTCTTATTCCCATGTGCAGCCCATTCATCTACTGCTTCAGCTATTGGCGTTGATGGAGTTATTGGATATATTGATGCTACTTCCGTCATAGCATAGGCCGCATATGCAGCTGCTTGATTTCCATCCATGGTTTGAAATTTGCTCATATTATTTCTCCTTTACTAAATATTGTCATACAAACCCGATATTAGTTTAACCAAAATTAGTAAAAATAATATAAGAAATAAAAAAACCAGATTGCTCTGGTTTTTTATCTATCTAATCTTCTTTGTGATTCTAGCTTCTTCAGCTACTTCCAATATTTTATCTATATCATTAGATATCAAAGCCTCTACTGCAACACCTATACTACCTTCTACAATTGGAGTGTCTAGAATTTTGACCTTCAATCTTATTTCTTCTTCCAAAAGTTCCTTTGCCATGTCTACATTCATAAGAGAGCTTCCGATATCAACTAGTACTACTACACCATCTCCATCATAGGCTTTTTCGATAGCCTCTTTTATTTTTATAGGATCTGTACCAATTCTCCCATCATTGGTTCCTCCGGCTGGTATAATTTTTATACTGTCATCTACCATTTCATAACACAAATCTACAATACCCTCTGCTATTTTAATGCTATGAGATACTATAACGATTCCTATCATAAAATCCTCCTATTTATGATTTTCTTCCAATATATTTTTTATGGATTTTATCATGATATAGGTTGAAGTAGCACCAGGGTCTTGATGTCCAATGCTTCTCTCTCCTAAATAACTGGCTCTACCTTTTTTTGCTACTATGGTCTTAGTATATTCTACACCTTTTAGAGCTGCCTCTTCTGCTGCCCTAAAGGCTTCCAAATTACCTTCCTCTTTTTCATAAGACTTCTTAAGGGCTTCATAAGCGGGCACTAATGAATCTAGTATAGTTTTTTCTCCTACTTGGGCCTTGCCTCTGGTTTGAACTCCTTCTATTGCCTTCTCAAATATATTGAGGATATCAGTTTTATCTATATCCATCTTTCCGTCTACAGCTGTAGCAGCCCTTAAAAAAGCTGTTCCATACAAAGGCCCCGAAGCTCCACCTACTGTAGATATTAGGGTCATAGCTACATTTTTTAGTATAGTTCCTAGATCTTTGTCCCTCATATCATCTAATTTACTAAGCACTGCCTGGAACCCCTTAGACATATTGATTCCATGATCTCCATCACCTATGGCCCTATCTAAGTCCGTTAAATATTCCTTATTTTCTATTACTGCTTTTGCCATATTCTCTATTATATTTATAAATAAATCAGTATTTGCCATTTTACTTTCCTCCAATTAAACTTATAATTGTCTAAAAGCTGGAGTATCTGCCTTAGCATCTAAAAGTTCTTTTAATTCTTCATCTAATTTTAATATAGAAATGGAAGCCCCTGCCATCTCTAGAGAAGTCATAAAATTACCTACCCATGTTTTATATACTGGAATACTAATTTCCTCCAGCTTTTTATGGACTTCCCTATTTATTATATAAAGTTCCATTAAAGGGGTGCCACCTAATCCATTGATCATTACAGCCACTTCTTCATCCCCCTTAACTTCCATATCCTTAAGAATCCTTTCTAGCATATGGTCTGTTATTTCATCTGCGGATTTTATAGTTTCCTTATGGGTCCCTGGTTCTCCATGGATTCCTAAACCCATTTCCATTTCATCTTCTCCTATTTCAAAACTAGGTTTTCCTGCTGCCGGTACGATACAGGGTGTTAAGGACATTCCCATACTTCTTAGATTTTTTATCACCTTTTCTCCAACCCTTTTTACCTCAGCTAGCTCTAATCCTTTTTCTGCTGCTGCACCTGTTATTTTATGAACAAATACCGTTCCTGCAATTCCTCTTCTTCCTACAGTATAAGTACTATTTTCCACTGCCACATCATCATCAACGATAATAAAGTCTACGTCTATTCCTTCTGCTTCAGCCAATTCCTTAGCCATTTCAAAGTTCATTACATCACCAGTATAGTTTTTAATAATTAAAAGTACTCCTGCTTCCCCATCTACAGCCTTAATGGCTTCAAACACTTGTCCCGGAGTTGGTGATGTAAATACTTCCCCTGCTACTGCTCCGTCTAACATTCCTTCACCTACATAGCCACCATGGCTTGGTTCATGACCACTACCTCCGCCAGATACTAAGCCTACTTTACCCTTCTTTGGCGAATCTTTTCTTACTACGACTTCAAAGCCCTCTACTCTCTTAAGATATTCAGGATGCCCTAGTACCATACCCTGTAGCATTTCTTCTACAACTTCATTTGGATTATTGATTATTTTTTTCATAATACCCTCCTTGAACTTGTCTATTTTATAATAATTATATTAATAGCCCAAGGATTTTATGTGTTTAAGTAGGTATTTATTTATCGATCTAATGCAGCTGAGTAGTAAGTATCGTAATGTGAAATATCAGCAACATAACTAGTTTGTTTTTCTACAGATAAACTTGCTTTACCTGTTTGCCCAGTACCTATACTAATATCACTACTTATTTTTGTGGCAGTTTGATCAAATACTTTTCCAACAACCCATATATTGATTTCATTACCAGTGATTAAATCATATTTAAAATGACCGCCATTGATACCGCCACCTCTTAAAGTATTATAAATATATGGATCACTTAACGAAACAATTTTCTCAGGTTCTGGGAAGTTATCATTATATAGAAGACCTACCCAGAGTTGTGGTGTGAAACGATATACAAATAAACCACCAGGTCTTAGTACGTCTTTTGAATTAAATGAAAACTTTTGATATCTAACAGTGTGGCTACTGCTAACCAAACTATTCAAGTTATACTCATGTCCTATTTGTTTAACATTTTCTTCGTGAATACCTTTAAAATGTTCTATACTTTTTGCATCAATATCATTTTTTTTCTGTAACTCTAACATTTCTTCATAAGTATAAGTTTTTTCTATTGGTAATGTGTCTAATTCTTCAATAGGAATGGCAGGTAAAGCCGTTTTATTTAGATCTTGTGTAGATTTAGCAAAAGCTAAGTTAAGAATTAAAATTGAGACTACTAAAATCAAGACAAATAAATTTTTTTTCATTTTTTGTTACCCCTCTTTTTATTGTACCATGTTAAATAAAGATCTGTCCTATTTACCCAATTCAATAAATATTTGATGTAATATTTTTCTGACTAATCCGCTTTAAACTTTCATATAACACAAGGGGACGGTCCTTCTGTGCTATCAATCCATTAAAAAGTGATGTCGGGATATTTAACACTTATTTTTTAAAATTAAATTTGTAATCCATAAATATAGCTAATAATAATATTAACATTGTAATTAAAATACCTACGTATGCTGGGATTCTATTCATATCAGTAAAGTAAATGACAAAAGTAACTACGACAATCGATAGGATAGTAGGACCTAAGGACACGCGACTTTTATATTTAAACCATTTCCCTTTAGATTTTAAAAAACTCAATAATAGCATATTTATACTCATTGCTAATATGAGAACTTTAAATATTAATGCGTTTTCCTTATAGCAATATAACCTAAATAGAATTATTAAACAAAATGCAAAAT
>JAAYGX010000015.1 GCA_012735585.1 Tissierella sp. | reverse complement strand
CAACCTATAGCTATGAAAATGGAGCTTGCAGGGAAAATTATCATAATGACTTTAGCTATTCCAATACTTTTATCCCTAATGGATCTAATTATAAAAATAATGCCCTAAGGATGAGAATATATGAAAAAAACAAGAATTATTATATTAATTATTTTCGTAGTACTTATATTTCCCATCTATGGATATTCAGAAGTTGAGTTTATGGATTCTGTTATAGATGATCAGATAAATAAAATTATTGAAACTATTGAACTAGATGTATTACTTTGTGAATTAATGGCCGAAAATGAATTACAATTTGGAGATAGTGTTAAAGACATCATTGTAAAACTTATTAAAGGAGAAAAAGTAATTGATGGGAAAGAAATAATCGATGCCATAGGCAGAGTTTTCCTTGGAGAACTTAACTTCTCTTTAAGTTTAATATCTAAAATTTTGATTATTACATTGATATCTACAATATTAACAAATCTACAAAACTCATTTGAAGAGTCATCCATAAGTCAACTAGCAAATTACTTTACATATATATTAATTGCCATACTAGTGATAGCTAATTTTTCTGAAATTATTGATATGGCAAAGATATCAGTTGGTAGAATGGTTGATTTTATGCAAGTATTGTTGCCAATATTATTGACTCTTTTAATAATTACAGGAGGTCCTAATACTAAGATTATGTTTCATCCAATGATACTTGGAACAGTCAATATTTTAGGAATTATGGTTAATAATATTATTTTTCCACTCATATACTTTTCTTTCATAATAAGTATATTAACAAATTTGTCACAAAGAGCAGAGTTGGGAAAATTAGCAGAGCTAGGAAGGCAGATAATTACATTTATTATTACTGCAACATTTACAATTTTTATAGGAATATTGACAATATATGGACTTTCTTCAAAAATTGATGGATTGAGTATACGAACAGCAAAATTTGCAGTAGATACTTTTATACCAATTGTTGGGGGATTTTTATCCGATGCAGTGGATACAGTTATTGGGTCTTCTGCAATACTTAAAAACGGTATAGGAATAGTGGGGCTTTTAGTTTTAGTTATGATCATACTTTTGCCTATCATTAAAGTAGTAGTGTTGCTTTTAGTTTATTCGATAATAGGAGCAATTATAGAACCAATTGCATCATCTAATATCATTAAGTTCTTTAGTGATACCTCAAAAACTTTATTACTCGTGTTAATAAGTGTAGTTTCCATAGGTATTATGTTTTTTATTACTATAACTATAATTGTTGATACAGGCAACAATTTAATGATGTTAAGGTAGGTGAAGAGATGGGTATTAGTGAATTTATTTTTTCTTGGTTAAAGGATATTGTATTATTATTTATTATTATTACTTTAGTTGACTTAGTAATGCCAAAGGGTGGTATGCGTAGATATATTAATTTTGTTGTAGGACTTTTAATTATCTTTACAGTGATTAATCCTTTTATTAATCTTACAAATTTAAATTTTGAATTAGATAGGGAGGTGTTTAGGAATGTTGAAAATAAATCTAAATATGATGAAGAGATACTTAATAGTCAAAATGAGCAGATAGAGACTTTATATAGGCAAAAAATTGCAACAGAAATAAAAAGCTTTATAGAGAGTAATCTGGATTATAGAATATCATCATTAGAGGTTGATATAAATAGAGAAGAGGATGATTTTGGAACGATTTCTCACTTAAGTATTCTAATCGATGATAATGATAAAGAAGTAGATGAAAATAATATAGCAATTCAAGTTCAGCCAGTTACTTTAGAATATAATACTAGGATGGAAAAAAATAAAAATTATTTAGATCTTAAAGAACTAATTTCAGATAGATATGAAATTCATGGGGATTTAATCGATATATCTACTATTAAATTGGAGGATTAAATTTATGGAAGAATTTTTAAAAAAATTGAAAAAACATTTGGATAATCTGGATAACAAGAAGTTTATATTCAATATCTTCATTATATTGGTTTTATCTGTAGTATTTTTGATTATGCTTAATGGATATACATCTGATGAGGAAAATAATAATCCAACTGTTATAAAAGAGAGTTCCAATGAATATAATAATTTAGTAAGGGATGACTATGAAAGCTATATTGAAGACAAACTATCTGAAATACTATCAAAACTCAGGGGGGTAGGAAATGTGGATGTTATGGTCACCTTAGAAGATAGTATTGAAAAGATTCCGGCATCTAATGTTACTACTACCAAGGAGATCACCAATGAGCTTGATTCACAAGGTGGAACTAGGGAAATATCCAGGGAAGATGAAACAATACAGGTGGTCAATACATCTAATGATGTTGTTGTCTTAAAAGAGGTAAAACCAAGTATAAAAGGCGTTATAGTCGTTGCGGAAGGGGCAGAAAATAGCCTTGTATTAGAAACTATTTATGAAGCAGTAAAAACTGTATTAGGTGTAGCTGGAAACAAAGTACAAATATTTCCAAGTAAATAGGGGGAGAGAAAATGTTTAAAATCAAAAGACCTGCTATTATAGGATTGTTATTAATACTACTTATCTTTACAGGTTATTTAAATTATCAATTTACTCAACAAGCTTTAAGAAAGACTTCCCAAGAATATCAAAGACATGAGGCAGCAGAAATGCAAAACTATCTAAACTCTAATGATTTTGCTATAGAGGATGAAGAAAATATTGAAATAGTTGACTCGATTGTTCCTGAAGATGGAAATATTGCTGAAGTTGTATCTTCAAGTAATGATATGCTCAAGGAAGAAATTGATAAAGAGGTAGCCAATTTAAATAGGAATTATTTTGTAGAACAAAGATTATCAAGAGACAAGCTCAGAGCTAATTTAATTGATAGACTTACTAGTATTGTTAACAATGATCAAACCAACGATTCAATGAGAACAGAAGCACAAGAAGAAATAATTAATATTGGGAGGATTTCCGAAACTGAATTACAAATTGAGGGTCTTGTAAATTCAAAGGGATTTGATGAAGCATTAGTTTTACTTACTGATGAGGATATAAAGGTAATCGTATCTGTAGAGGAATTAACAGAGACAGAAATGGTTAAAATATTAGATATTGTTAGATCTGAAACTGAGTTTGATATAGACAATATAAAAATCATGAAAAAACAATAGAAATAATTGTAAATACGCATCTCCTTTGATATAATAGCTATTATAACTTTGATGCTGGGAGGTGTCTTAAATGTCAGAGGGATTTATAAATGATAATGATAATAAGGAATATGGAAATGTTAAAATTTCTGATGATGTAGTTGCAATTATCGCTGGTGTTGCCTCAACTGAAATACCTGGAGTTACAAGCATGAGTGGAGGAATCACTGGCGGATTTTCAGAAATGTTAGGTATGAAAAACTTATCCAAAGGTGTAAAGGTGGAACTAAAAGATAGTGATGTTGCTATTGATGTTTTTATAACAGTTGAATATGGCAAGAATATCAGCGAAATTGGTAGGAATGTTCAACAAAATGTGAAAAACTCCGTTGAAACCATGACAGAATTAAATGTTGTGGAAGTTAATGTCAACATTCAAGGTGTTAATATACCAAAAGAAACTAAGGTAAATGATGAATCAAAAGTAAAATAAATATATTACCCTCTGTCTATTCAGAGGGTTATTTTAAATTCATGGAAGGAGTATACAAATGAAGATACTTAATAAAGCAGTTTTGTTTATTTATTCCATTATTATAATTGTAACATCCTTTATAGTTATGATATTACCTTTTGATATAAGAGCTATCTTTGGAATTGAAGATTTGTTAAGTATAATAAGATATATGAAAGGTAATTATACTTATACATTGGTGGGAGCTATTTTTTTATTGATAAGTTTTGGATACCTATTATATCTGTTTAAAGATAAAGAAACTATAAGCCCTGGATCATATCTTGTTTTGAGGAATGAATATGGTGAAGTCCTCATCTATCAAGAGACTATAATTGGGCTAGTGAATTATATTGCTACAAAACTTACTGGAATCAACAATATTAGAACAAAGGTTATTTTTGTAGATTGTAAGGTAAGTTTATCTTTAAAGGGTGAGTCAAGTAATGAAACTAATATACCAGAGACTTCCATGGACTTGCAAATGAAAGTAAAAGAGCATATTGAACATATTACAGGTGCCCAAGTCAACGATGTAAACGTAGAGATTGTTAATACTACACCACCTATTAATAGGAGTAAATAAAGTAGAGGTGTTTATATTGATTAAAGATACACTAGATGAGATATTGATTTGGATTAACCAAAACAAGCGGAAGTTTGTTGGAGGATTATTAGGATTTTTAATAAGTGTTTTAACAATTTCTATTGGACTATTTAAAACATTATTTATTATTATATGTACTACAACTGGATATATTTTAGGTAGTTACGATATAGGATTGGAAGATATCAAAAGAGCTATTATGAAGATGTTTTCCGATAGATAAGATATTTTGTAATTGAAACATAGGAGGATTTTTGATGGGTAGAAAAGTAGCAAGAGAAGGGGCTATGAGATTGTTGTTTCAAATGGAATTGAATGAAGACTATTCTGATGAAGCTAAGTCCATTTTTTTAGAAAATTTTGAGTACGATGAAACAGAAACAAAATATATTAATGAATCTTTTGTCTCCATAATGGAAAATCGAGAGATGATTGACAAATATATCGAAGATAATTTAGAGGGATGGTCTATTTATAGACTTGCAAAAGTAGACTTAGCTGTTTTAAGAATTGCTATATATGAGATATTGTTTAGAAAGGATATTCCTGTTGAAGTATCCATCAACGAAGCAATTGAAATTGTTAAAAAATATAGTAGTTATGATTCCTTCAAGTTCATAAATGGTGTATTAGGTGGATTTGTAAGGGGTCTAGAAGATAAAAGGTGAAGATATGAAACCTCTCAAGGTAAGTGAAGTAAATAAATATATAAAGCAGATATTTGCAGGAGATATGATTCTATCAAATGTAGAGATTGAAGGTGAAATATCTAATTTTAAAAGACACTACAGTGGACATCTTTACTTTTCTCTTAAGGACGATAGAGCTAGAATTAAGTGTGTAATGTTTAAGTCTGATGCAGAATCCCTTTATTTGAACTTATCGGAAGGGCAAAGAGTAGTAGCTAAGGGATACGTTTCTATATATGAGCAAGGTGGAGATTATCAACTATATGTTAAAAAAATAAGTAACAAAGGTATTGGAGACTTATATGCAGCTTTTGAGGAGCTAAAAAAGAAATTAGAAAAGGAAGGGTTATTTGATTCTGAACTTAAGAAAGAAATACCTTCTATGCCTAAGAAAATCGGAATTGTTACATCTTCAACAGGAGCAGCTATTAAAGATATTATTAGTGTAATTAAAAGAAGATTTCCACCATGTGAAATTTTAGTGTATCCATCTTTAGTCCAAGGTCCAAACGCTCCTTATGATATTATTCAAGGGCTATTGTATCTTGAAAATAGAGGTGATATTGATCTAATCATTACTGGTAGAGGAGGTGGCTCTATCGAAGAATTGGCAGCATTTAATGATGAACAACTAGCTAGGACAATTTTCTCACTAAGCAAGCCAATAATATCTGCTGTTGGTCATGAAACTGATTTTACAATTGCAGACTTTGTTGCAGATTTACGGGCACCTACCCCTTCTGCGGCTGCTGAGCTTTCAGTTCCCAATATAGAGTCATTAAATCAACTGTTAGATAGTAAATTTAATCAACTGATATTTAATTATAAAAATAAATTAGATATTGAATCAAATAATTTAAGATTGATAAGAAAAGGACTCAAGTACAATAATCCTGTTTATAAATTAAGGAGCAATAGACATCAACTAGAGATATTATTTAAGGATTTAGTCTTAAAAATTGAAAGTAAAATAAATGATTACAAAAAACATACTAGAGATCTGGAAAACTCAATAAAACTATTAAATCCTACCTTATCCCTAGATAGAGGAAATGGAATATTATTAGATAAAGATGGACTCTTAATAAAATCGATAGATGATATTATCATAGGTGATGATATAAATATACTAATGAAGGATGGTACTATTACTACTCTAGTAAAGGATGTTTCAAAAGGAGAGGTACATGATGGATGTAAGTAAATTGTCATATGAAGATGCTATAAAAGAACTAGAAGATATAATTAACTTTTTAGAGAAAGATGATTATACATTAAGTGATGCAATGGATAAATTTAAGTCAGGTGTGGAAGTTTATAAACATTGCAACAACTTATTATCTAAGGCTGAAGGGGAGATTAAAATCCTACTAGGGGATGAGGAACAGACCTTTGAGGATTTGAATTTACTTAGGGAGGCTGATGGAGATTATTAAGGATATAATGAATGACACAATAAAAATTATTGATGAAGCTTTGGATAAATATACCAACTGTAGAAATAAATATCAGCAAACAATATTTGAATCAATGAGATATAGCTTATTTAATGGGGGTAAAAGGCTAAGGCCAACTATTGCTGTTAAGACTTTTGAGTTATTTTCAGATGATATTCAAAAGATTTTGCCTTATGCTGCAGCCATTGAAATGATACATACATACTCCCTTATACATGATGATCTTCCTGCTATGGATGATGATAACTTTAGAAGGGGAAAACCAACAAATCATGTTGTATATGGCGAAGCGTTGGCTATATTGTCCGGTGATGGACTACTTAATTTATCCTTCGAAACCATGTTAAAGGATATGTTATACAATTCAGAATCACAAGAGAGTTCTCATATGAAAGCCAGAGCAATATATGAAGTTTCCAAGTATGCCGGTGTTGAAGGTATGATTGGAGGACAGGTTGTTGATTTATTTGGTAGCCATGAAAATATGGATAGTCAAACACTAGAGCTTATGTATGAAAAAAAGACCGCTGCTCTTTTCCAAGCTGCCGCTGTTGTAGGAGCAATACTTGGTGGGGCTAGTGATGAAGATATAGAAATTTTAAGGGAATTTGCATTATACTTAGGTCTTTCTTTTCAAATTCAAGATGATATATTGGATGCAGAAGAAGATGCTAAAATCCATAAATTAACTCATTTATCATTTTATGATATAAAGAAGTCTAAAGAGGATGTAGACATATATACAAATAAAGCTTTCGAACTTCTAGATAAACTATCAAATAAAGATACAAAATTTTTAAAGGAATTAACTAATTTATTAGTGCATAGAGAGATATAAATGTAGTAAAATCGACTTTTAGTGTATAAATATCAAAGGAGTAATAATGTGAAAAAAAGAGCTGATATCGTATTGTTTGAAAGGGGTCTAGTTGACTCTAGAGAAAAGGCTAAAAGAATCATAATGGAAGGATCCGTATTCATAGGAAATGAAAGAGTTTCTAAGCCTGGAGATAAAATTGACGAAGAATCAGAAGTATATATAAAGGACAATCCTATTAAATATGTCAGTAGAGGCGGATTAAAATTAGAAAAAGCCATAAACGACTTTGGATTAAATTTAGAAAATGTTGTGGCCATGGATATAGGGTCATCCACAGGCGGATTTACTGACTGTATGCTTCAAGAAAAAGCTAAAAAGGTATACGCTGTTGATGTAGGATATGGACAGCTTGACTGGTCCCTAAGACAGGATCCTAGGGTTGTGGTAATGGAAAGAACAAATATTAGAAATATAACTAAGGAAGATATAGAAGACGACTTAGACTTTATATCCATAGATGTATCATTTATTTCTTTAAAATTGGTACTACCAGTTGCTAAGTCATTAATGAAGGACAAGGCTGAATTAATAGCTCTTATAAAACCGCAATTTGAAGCAGGTAGGGATAAGGTCGGTAAGAATGGAATTGTTAGGGAAAAGGAAATACACTTTGAGGTAATAAACACCATAATAGAGTTTTTGACCGAAATTGGATTGGGGCCAAAAAACTTGTCTTTTTCCCCGATTACAGGAGCTAAGGGTAATATAGAATTTTTAGTTCATGCTGTTAATAATGGGCAAAGTTTAGTAGACTCTCGTATGATTACTATGATAGTCGATTTAGCCCATAATAATTTGAAGTAAATTTTTAAAACTAGGAGGTATGGCTATGCTTCTTGAACTAAGTATTAAAAATTTCGCAATAATTGATGATTTAAAAATAAGTTTTACAAAAGGATTAAATGTTTTAACTGGTGAGACAGGCTCCGGTAAATCTATAATAATAGAAGCCTTAGGCATAGTTTTAGGTGGTAGAGGTACAAAGGATTTGATCCGATCAGGAGAAAACCGTGCTATGCTACAGGCGATTTTTGTATTAGAAGAGATGACTTTAACAAAACAATTACTTGAAGAACATGGAATTCATATGGATAATGATAAACTATTAATAATAACTAGAGAAATCTCTTTAAATTCTCCAAGTATTTCACGTATAAATGATAAAGTAGTGACTTTGTCAATGCTTAACAAAATAACTCATACCTTAATAGATATATTTGCTCAACATGAGCATCAATCTTTGTTAAATACAGTAAATCATAAGCTTATAATAGATTCCTTTGGAGATAATAAACATAAAGAGATAAAGAATGAAATAAAATCTATATATGATAAATACTCTAAAGAAAAAAAGATTCTAGATGAAATGAATTTAAACTTAATGGAACGGGAGAGAATGATTGATTTATATAGGTTTCAAATTGATGAGATTGATAGCATTCAATTAAGTAATTATGATGATGAAGAGATTGAAAACGATTATAATAGGCTTTCTAATATTATGGGTATTGTTCAGGGTATAGGAGAAATTATTGAATCATTTAGTAGCGATAAGTATGACAGTATTTCATTGCTTGATTGTATCAACAGAAATATTTCTATACTAAATAATATAAGTGTCTATGATAATGACTTGACTCCATATTTAAATAGATTTAAAGAAGTAAATTATGAGTTACAGGATTTACATAATGAATTTTTAGACTATATGGATAATATACAATTAGATGAAGAAAAGCTAAGTGAATTAAGTGAAAGATTGGATAGCGTCAATAAACTAAAGAAAAAATATGGGAATAGTGTGAAAAGTATATTAGATTTTAGAGGTTCAACTTCTAAATCTTTAGAAAAACTCATCAATTATGAGAATGAAATAAAAGATTTAACTAAAAAAATCAATGAATTTGAAAGAAAATTGTTTGTACTATCTAAAGAGCTTAGTAAAAGCAGAAAATCTATTGCCTTAGTATTAGAAAAGAAGATAACTAAAGAATTAAATGAGCTTAATATGCATAATGTAAATTTTAAGGTAGATATTAGAGAGTTAGATTATTTATCATCAGATGGAATAGATAATATAGAATTTCTTATCTCTACAAATATCGGTGAAGATTTAAAACCTATGTCAAAAATTGCATCTGGTGGTGAGATGTCAAGAATTATGCTGGGCTTTAAAAGCATATTAGCAGAATATGATGGAATACCAACTTTAATATTTGATGAAATTGATACTGGAATAAGTGGAAGAACAGCTCAAGTTGTAGGGGAGAAGATCTATAAAATCGCTAGGGAAAGACAAGTTATTTCTATTTCTCATCTTCCGCAAATTGCTGCAATAGCTGATAGCCAATATTCTATATATAAGGAAACTAAAGAAGGCAAAGTTTCTACTTTTATTAAAAAATTAGATGAAGAGGATAGGATAAATGAATTTGCAAAGTTACTAGGTGGAGTAGACTTAACAGAAACTACTATTAACCATGCAAAAGAATTGCTTGCTATGACTAAAAAATTTAAAATAGGTAATTTTTAACACTTTGTTATGTACAAAGTGTTTTTTTATTTTTTGACATTTAACTATTAATATAACATTTATTTAAATTTTTAATAGAATAAATAGACGTTAAAAAGGCTAAATTATATGTGTAAAATCAATTATTTTATGGAGGTGAGTTATAAAAAAATAGGGAGAGTGATTAATTGGATAAATTAAAATTAAGAAAAATAATCATCAGTATAACTATTTTGTTAGCTATAGGTATATCAGTCTTTTCTTTTCAGTTAAATGAAATTTTATTTTATCCTGGAAATCTAAATATAATAAAAGGTGAGAAAAAGAACCTAGATATATCTTTCCCATTTTCTTTAGATTATAATGATGAGGAATCTATTGTCCAGACCATTTATAATGAAGGATCCAAATCATATAATTTAAATGGGCTTGAGACTGGAGAAAGTCAATTACAATTAAAGCTATTAGGTTTGATTCCCTTAAGAAATGTTAATTTAAACGTTATAGAAAGGCCAAATTTAGTTCCTGGAGGAAATTCAATTGGTGTTAGATTAAACACCAAAGGTGTATTAATTGTAGCTGTTACCGATGTAATAGATATAAATGGTGAAAGAAGTAGTCCGGCTAAAGCTGCAGGACTTAAAGTAGGAGATAGTATATTAGCAATAAATGATGAAAAAATTGTTAATGCAGAACAAGTGGTAGAGATCTTAAATAATATTAAAGATGAAGAGATAAAAATAAAAATATTGAGAAATAATGTTGAATTTGACACAACAGCAAATTCTGTTAAGTGTTTGCAAGATAATTCATATAGACTAGGAATTTGGGTAAGAGATAAGACTACAGGGATAGGTACTCTAACTTATCTCAATCCAGTAAACGAAACATTTGGTGCTCTTGGTCATGGTATTACAGATATAGATACAGGTAAACTGTTGACAGTGGAAGATGGTTTAATAATGAATGCTAAAGTTTCTGACATTACACAAGGGAAAAAAGGAGTCCCTGGTGAAATAAAAGGTGTTTTTTATAAAACTGATGAAATATTAGGAGACATTAAAATAAATGATGAATATGGAATCTATGGTAATTTAGAAAAGGATTATATAAAAAACAATGATCTTAAATCGATTCCTATAGGTTTTAAAGAAGAAGTAACAGTGGGAGAAGCGCATATATTAACAACAATAGAGGATAATCTTGTAGAAGAATTTGAAATATATATTGAAAGAGTAGAAACCCACGATAAGGCAAATCAAAAAAGCATGATTATTAAAATAACAGATCCTAGACTTCTCGAGAAAACAGGCGGTATAGTACAAGGGATGAGCGGAAGTCCCATTATACAAAATGGCAAGATAGTTGGTGCAGTAACCCATGTTTTTATCAATGATCCTACAAAAGGATACGGACTGTTTATAGAATGGATGTTAGAGAAAGATGGTGAATTGTAGTTTAAACTCTAAACTGTTGACTAAACTTAGTCAGCAGTTTTTTTCATCTTTCGATTTAAAATTAAAAATTTAAAAAATATTTGAAATAAAGAAGGAGTTTTTGATTTAATGTCGAATAAGATAAATAGAGTAAAAAATCTTATGTATTAAGGGGGATAATTATGGGAAAAATTAAAGTTGTAGTGGCGGATGATAACAGGGAGTTTAGTAAAATTGTTGCACAATTTATCTCAACCCAAGAAGAATTTGAAGTTGTCGGTATTGCAAAAGATGGATTAGAGGCTTTAAGATTAATTGATAAAGAAAAGCCACATATTCTAATATTAGATATAATAATGCCACATTTAGATGGATTGGGAGTATTAGAGAGATTAAATGAGGCAAGTAGTACTTATTTTCCTAAGGTAGTCATACTCTCAGCTGTTGGACAGGACACAATTACTCAAAGGGCAATTGAACTAGGTGCTTCTTACTATATGGTAAAACCATTTGACTTTTATATTTTTATTGACAGATTAAAACAAATTTATGAAATGAACTTTCCGTCTCCAAATAATTTTGATGATGACATGCCGGTTATGGTGAAAGAGGATAGTAATACAAATTATAGGGAAAAGGATTTGGAGACAAAGATAACAAAGATTATACAAGAAATTGGTATACCTGCGCATATTAAAGGTTATTTATATATTAGGGAAGCCATAACTATGGTTATTGATGATATGGATTATCTAGGTGCTGTTACGAAAGAATTATATCCTGCAGTTGCATCAAAATTTAGCACCACTCCAAGTAGAGTAGAAAGAGCAATTAGACATGCTATAGAGGTTGCTTGGAATAGAGGAAAAATAGAGACTTTAGATCGGATATTTGGTTATACTGTAAGTAACGCTAAGGGTAAACCTACTAATAGCGAATTCATAGCACTAATCGCAGATAAACTTAGATTGGAAGATGAAAGTTATAATGTAGTTGGATAAAATGTGATAAAATAGGGGAGAAAAACTTTCTTTAGTTTTAGAAGGTTTTTCTCTTATTGTTTATGTGATATAATAATATATAATCTAAACAATATCATTAATAAATAAATAAAGTGGAGGTACTTTTTGATGATTTTTGAGGAGAAAACCATGAAGTCTGAGAAAATTTATGAGGGTAAGATTTTAAATCTAAAAGTAGATACTGTAGAATTACCTGACAAGAAATATTCTAAAAGGGAAATTGTTGAACACCCGGGAGGTGTTGGAATTATAACTATTACTTCTAACAATAGTTTAGTTTTAGTTAAGCAATATAGAAAGGCAATTGAGGAATTTATATGGGAAATTCCAGCTGGTAAACTTGAAGTTAATGAAGAACCTAGGGAAACAGCAATTAGGGAACTCAGGGAAGAAACAGGGTATGAAGCAAATAAACTTACATATATTACTGAGTTTTATACTTCTCCAGGTTATTGTAGTGAAAAGATACACCTTTTTTTAGCTGAAGATCTAATAGAAGTCGAAGCTTCCCCTGACCCAGGAGAATTCCTTGAAAAGAAGATAATCCCTCTAGATGATCTTTCAAAGATGTTGGATAGAGGGGAAATTATGGATAGCAAAACAATTATAGGTATAAATATAGCTAAGAGATACTTAGAAGGTAAATAATGAGTTATAAAGTCCTCTTTTTATGCATAGAATTTTAAAAAGGCTTGTATATAGGGAGGAGTTATTTTGTTGATAAAAAGGATTTTTAGAATATTAAAGAACCACTTTCAAAATTATTTTTTGTATTACTTTATTTTAAGTTTGGGTTTAATCTTAGGTATTATTATTGGATCCTTACTAATTAATTCATTTTCTTTTAATACAAAATTATTTATACTTAAAGTTTCAAATCCCTATTATAAGGTTGCGCTCTTAAGTGATAATTTAAATCATTCCATAATGAGGGCGTCCATATTAAGTAATATATACTTAATATTACTTATTTACTTAATAAGTGTTTTGAATATTGGTTTATTTATAATGCCTTTTATCCTTTTAATCAAAGGTATGTTATTGGGATTTACCGTAGGATTTTTGGTTAATAGTTTTGGTCTTAAAGGTTTTTTGTTGTCAATAGGCGGAATATATCCACAAAATATATTTATAATAAGTGGGTTAATAGGATTAGGGGCAGTAACAATGTCTTTATCTAAAATGGTTAGAAGGCCACTAGCTAATCCAATGCTTCAACATGGTAGTAGAAAGTCAAATGAAAGCTTATTGTTGACAGCAATCTATTCATTTATTATTATATTTGGAGCTATAATTGAGGGGATTATTTCACATAGATTTTTAAGTTTTACTTTAGATTTTTTTGTGTAGTAAATATTCGTAAGAAGAGGAGACACTTGTATGCCAGATTTAATATTAGATAAATATATGAACTATATTAGGGAGGAGAAAAAGCTTTCAGCAAACACTGTAGATGCTTATATTCGGGATGTTGTTCAATTTAATGACTATTTAACAAAATATTGTGGTGAAGTCAATATGTTGGAAACAAATAAGACAGTGGTTATTACATACTTATCATATTTGCAGAAAAATGGTAAAGCTATTTCTACTATCTCTAGAAACTTAGCTTCTTTAAGGTGTTTATATCAATATCTATTGAATAATAACTTTATACTAGAAGATCCTACTTTTAATTTAAAATCTCCTAAAAGTGAGCGTAAGCTTCCAAATGTGCTAAATAAAGCTGAAATAGAGCTCTTGATATCACAGACTAATATAAAAACTGAAAAGGGTGCAAGGGATAAAGCTATGATACAATTAATATATTCAGCTGGTCTTAGGGTTACTGAGATTTTAGATTTGAATATTGATGATCTAAATATTGAATCTGGGTTGTTAAAGTTAAGGCAAGACAGTATGAGTAGGATATTGCCATTGGACAAATTAGCTATAAATTCATTAGTTGATTATCTGGAACAATATAGGACAAACTCTAATAGTGATGAGCCGTTGTTTACGAATTTACAAGGTGATAAATTAACTAGACAAGGAATATGGAAGATATTTAAGCAATATAATAAGATGGCTGGTATTAATAAAGATATAACACCACATATATTAAGGCATTCTTTTGCTATACATATGCTAAATAACGGTGTTAGCTTGACGAAGATACAAAAGATGATGGGGCACAGCGATTTGTCTACAATACAATCTTATTTATTAATCGCCAAAGAATAGAATAGATTAAAATGTGGAGGAGATATAATGAACTATACAAATAAAATAAATGAAAGTGTTGCTTTTTTAGAATCAAAGATAAATTCTAAACCTAGAATTGGAATTATACTTGGATCAGGATTAGGTGGTCTCGGGGACTTGATTGAAGAACCAATATATATTCAATATGAGGACATCCCAAATTTCCCTATTTCTACGGTTGAAGGACATGCTGGTAGATTGGTGTTTGGAAAATTACAAGGGGTAGATATTGTTGCCATGCAAGGTAGATTTCACTATTACGAAGGATATCCAATACATGATGTAGTGTTTCCCGTTAGAGTAATGACAGGTATAGGTATAGAAACACTAATAGTAACAAATGCAGCTGGTGGTGTCAATGAGTCTTTTAGACCTGGAGACTTAATGATTATTAATGATCATATAAACTACGCAGGTGTAAATCCTTTAATGGGCAAAAATTTGGATAATAAAGGACCAAGATTTGTAGACATGACCTGGGCTTATGATAAAGAATTGATAAAAATAGCAAAGAATTCAGCAAAAAAACTAAAGTTAAATATTAAAGAAGGTGTATATATGTGGTTTAGTGGACCAACATATGAGACCCCAGCAGAGATAAAGCTAGCATCTATTTTAGGTGCTGATGCAGTCGGTATGTCAACTGTTCCTGAAGTGATAATTGCCAATCATGAAGGTATAAAGGTCCTTGGTATTTCTTGTATAACAAATATGGCCGCAGGTATATTAGATCAACCTCTAGATCATAATGAAGTAGTTGAAACATCATTAAAGGTTAAAGATGAGTTTCAAAGTTTTATCATGGATATAATTAGGAGCATTTAGAAGCGTCACTTGAATAAGTTTGTAGTTAAATAGTGTATATAAATAGAATAAAATAGAATATAAATGAATAGATTGGATAATATAATTGTAAATATTTTATTGGAGGTATTGTTTTGAAAAAAAGACTAATATCCATTATATTAATAATTGTATTATCCTTTAATTTCTCAATTGCCTATGGTGATATAGATATTAGTGGTAAATCATATCTACTTATGGACTTTGATTCAGGAGAAATTATATTAGCAAAAAATGAACACGAAAAATTGCCCCCTGCTAGTATAACCAAAATAATGACTTTATTAATTGCTATGGAGAATATTCATAATGGTTCAATGACCCTAGATGAAAAAGTGATTGTTAGTGAAAGTGCATCTAAGGTTACCGGGACATCGGTATATTTAGATGCTGGTGAAGTTCAATCAGTTGAAAATTTGCTTAAGGCAATCAGTATAAGATCGGCAAATGATGCTTCCATTGCTTTAGCAGTTCATATATCGGGTTCGGAAGAAGCCTTTGTAAATCTTATGAACGAAAGAGCTTCACAGCTTGGAATGGAGAACACTAACTTTGTTAATTCAAGTGGATTACCTGCCGAGAATCATTATTCTTCTGCTTATGATATATCCATTATGTCTAGAGAATTGATGAAACACGAGGCAATTATTCCATATCTAACTACATATATGGAGGATATGGAAGTTGGTAAGTCAAAGACTAGTATTCAGTCTATGGTAAATACAAATAGACTTATTAAAGAATATCAAGGGGCAAATGGTATAAAAACTGGATCTACATCTGAAGCAAAATATTGTCTTTCTGCCTCGGCTAAGAGAGGTGATTTACAATTAATAGCTATTGTTATGGGAGTAGAAACTGGCGCCCTAAGATTTAGCGAAGCGATGAAATTGTTGGATTATGGATTTTCAAATTATGAATCAGTGACTATAGGTAAAAAAGGTGATGTACTTGCAAATATCCCAATTGAGAAAGGTGAAGAGGATATTATACCCCTAATGTTAGAAAGGGATAGTCATTTACTTCTTATCAAGGGAAATAAGGGTAATATAGAAAAAGAGATGGAGTATCCTGAATTTGTCAGTGCACCAATTGTTCAGGGACAAAAATTAGGTGAATTTATAGTAAAGTTAGACGGAAAAGAAGTTGATAGGGTAAATCTAATAGCAAAGATACAAATAGATAAAGGTAGCTATAGTACAATCCTAAAGAATGTCTGGGAGAACTTCCTTTTTAATAAATAATAATTACAACCTCGACTTTAATCCGTCGAGGTTGTATAATGTTAATAGTAAAACAATTAGTAAATACTGTATAAATACAATTGAGAGGAAGTTAATATGAATTTATTATATAGTTTACCTGGTTTATTAGTTGCCATAATTTTCCATGAACTATCACATGGGCTGGCAGCATATGTATTAGGAGATAATACGGCTAAAAATTCAGGAAGATTGACTTTAAACCCTATAAAACACATAGATCCAATAGGGTTTATTTCTATGTTAGTTTTTAAGTTTGGCTGGGCCAAGCCTGTGCCAATTAATCCGTTTAATTTTAAGAACAGAAAATGAGATACTTTATTGGTATCATAGGCAGGTCCGATAGCTAATTTTATTATAGCTATAATACTAATATTTATTTTAAAACTAAATATTATTAGCAATTATGTAGTTTTTGAAATTTTACTAATAACTCTTTGGTATAATATTATGTTGGGGGGATTTAATCTTTTACCATTTCCACCATTGGATGGGTCGAAGATTGTGGCCAGCTTACTTCCTGATAAAATTGAATATTATTTTTATAAATACGAAAGATATTTTTATGTAGTATTGATATTACTTATATATACAAATATGATTGATAAAATTTTAAGCCCTATTATCAATATGGTTATTAATATTTTAATGAGAATATTAGTCTAGTTTAGGAGTATAAAATGGAATATAAAATTGTCTTAGATACATATGAAGGTCCGTTGGATCTTTTACTTAACCTAATTGAAAAATCAAAAATAGATATTTATGATATACCTATAAATATAATTACAGAACAATACCTTGATTATATTTATGGAATGGAGGAATTTGATTTAGAAGTAACCAGTGACTTTTTAGTTATGGCTGCTACTTTATTGCAGATTAAATCCAAACTATTACTTCCAAAAGTTGTAGAATCTGACGAAGAGGAGGAAGAGGAGGACCCAAGGGATGAACTTGTAAGGCGCTTACTCGCATATAAGAAATACAAAGAAGTTGCAAGTGAATTACGAGTTTACGAAGACTTAGGGATTAGATCCTTCATTAAGCCCCAAGAGGACCTATCTCAATTTGGGGAAGAACAAATTGAGATAGGGCCCTTTGACGTTGATTCCTTATTAGAAACTTTAAGTAAAATGTTAGACTAGCGTGGATTGAAATCAGAGGTATTAAGCTTAGGAGAGATTAGAAGGGATGAATTTACAATAAAAGATTGCACTGAAAATATATTGGAAAGACTTGTAATGAGTAAAAAGATAAAATTCAGTCAATTGTTAAATGATAATTCAACAAGAAATGAAATAGTAGCATATTTCTTATCAATACTTGAATTGATGAGATTTGGAAATATATTTGTTAAGCAAGATGATGCTTTTTCAGATTTAATTATTATTAAAAATGATATAGGGGCGAATTAATTGATGGATATTAGAGAGATAAAATCTATTATTGAAAGTTTATTATTTGTATGGGGAGATCCACTAACAGTTGAAGATATAGCTAATATACTTGAATTAAATGAGGATGAAGTTACTCAGCTAATGGAAGAGATAATAGATGACTTTGATTTTAATAGAAGAGGACTCAGAATTATAAAGGCAAATTCTACTTATCAATTAAGTACTAGACCTGAGCATTTTCAATGGATAAGGAAATTAAATCATACCAAACCAAATAAAAGCTTATCTAATGCTGCTATGGAAACCTTATCCATAATAGCTTATAGACAGCCTATTATCAAATCTGAAATTGATAATATCAGAGGTGTGAAAAGCGATAGATCTATTGAAACATTAATGGAAAAGAATCTAGTAATGGAATTAGGGAGACTGGAGAGAATTGGAAGACCAATTATATATGGTACAACTAATGACTTTTTAAGACTATTCTCATTAGAGTCTTTGGAAGATTTACCTGATTTGGAGGAAATGGTAGAAAGAATTGATGAAGAATTTGATATAGAAGAATAATACTCTTGTATTATTTTTCTTATTTTTTGGCAACATAATATATAAATGAAATATAGGAGGTATTAATTTGATTAAGAAGATAATAACCCTATTTATTGCATTTACTTTATTTATCTGCCAAAATGTTTCTTATGCAGATACACTTAGTTTAAGTGCTAGTAGTTATGTGTTGATAGATGAAATAAGTGGAAGGGTACTTTTAGAGAAGAACGCTCATAACAAAATGGCTATGGCAAGTACAACAAAGATTATGACTGCATTAATTGCCTTGGAAAATAGCAATTTAGATGATCAAGTAATAGTAGATGAAAGATCTACTGGTGTGGAAGGCTCAAGTATCTATTTAAAAAATGAAGAAGTAATATCTATGAAAGATTTACTCTATGGTTTAATGCTAAGATCAGGCAATGATTCAGCAGTAGCAATTGCAAATTATATATCTGGTGATGAGGAACAGTTTATAAATTTAATGAATGAAAAAGCAAAATCAATAGGTGCTTTAAATACTAATTTCACTAACCCTCATGGTTTAAGTCACAATGATCATTACTCCACTGCCTATGATTTATCATTGATAACTAGAGAGGCTTTCAAATTTGATGTATTTAAGGACATAGTAAGCGCTAAATCTTATAATGCCGATAGAGATGCCAATGGATATTTTTTAAATAAAAATCAAACTTTATGGGATTATCCAGGTGGGGATGGAGTAAAAATAGGATATACTATGGCAGCTGGAAGGTGTTTAGTTTCCAGCGCTATGAGGGATGGAATGAGGCTGATTGCCGTTAGTTTACAGGCTCCAAATTGGTTTAATGATAATTATAAGATTATGGACCATGGTTTTGAAAATTATAGACCATACACAATATATAATAAAAACCAGCTTATGAAGAAGATACAAATAACTAAGGATAATATAAATCTGAATTTAGTAGCAGAAAATGATTTAATATATCCATTAAAAGATGATGAAATGAATTCTATCAAAGTCAATGTGACTGTTAATAATCATATTGATTTACCAATAAACAAAGGTGAGATATTAGGTAGTATAGATACCTATTCTAATGGAGTATTAATCAAAAAAGATAATTTAGTATCAAGCCATGATATAAAAGAAAAATCTCTTATAGATAGATTCATTGATTTTCTACGACCTAGTAGTTAGTTAATTTATATTACTTTTTTAATAATGGAACTATGGCTTGTTATATTACAATGATTCCTAGTTCTTTTGATTTACAATTTTATCAAATACAGTTAAAATAGAAATAATAGGTAAATTTGAGGGGGATTAAAATGAGATTACAAAAATATATGGCTAAGTGTGGAGTAGCCTCTAGACGTAAATCTGAAGAACTGATAGCTGAGGGTTTAGTTCAAGTTAATGGTAGGATAATAATTGAGCCAGGCCTTGTTATTGATCCAGATAAAGATGTAGTTAAGGTAAATAACAAAATAGTAAGACTAGAATCCAATAAAGTATATATAATGCTTAATAAGCCGGTGGGATATGTGACTACCTTGAAAGATGAAAAGGATAGAAACATAGTTACTGACTTAATTGAGGGTGTCAATGAAAGAATTTATCCAGTAGGTAGATTAGATATTGATACCTCCGGATTATTAATACTTACCAATGATGGTGATTTGACTCAAAAATTAACACATCCAAGTAATAAAATTGTTAAAAGATATATAGCAGTTGTAGAAGGTGTGCCAAACAGAATTGAGCTAGAAAGGTTTAGAAATGGACTAAGAATTGATGGAAGAAAGACATCTAAAGCATCTGTTAAGATAGCCAAAAGATACGAACATGATTCCATATTGGATATAGAGATTTATGAAGGAAGAAACAGACAAGTCAAGAAAATGTGTGAAGCCATAAATCATCCAGTAAAAAAACTAAAGCGTGTATCCATAGGTGAGATAATTATTGGTGGCTTAGAAATAGGTAATTGGAGATATTTAGATCAAGAAGAGATTGATTATTTAAAGAGCTTATAATGGGGGATATAATTGAAGTTTAAAAAGATAATTAATACAATATCTATATCTAGGGATATATTTAAATCATATATTAATGAAGGAAATGTTGTGCTAGATGCTACTACTGGCAATGGTAATGATACATTAGATTTAGCTAGACTTGTTGGCTATAAAGGTAAAATATATGGATTTGATATACAAAGTATTGCAATTGAGAATACAAAAAGATTGCTAACTGAGAATAATCAATTAGAAAATGTTGTGCTAATAAATGATAGTCACGTAAATATTGATAAGTATATTGATGAACCATTGGATTTAGCTATATATAATTTAGGATATCTGCCAAAAGGGGATAAAAATATTAAAACTGATGCAGAAAATACAGTTTTAAGTGTTTCCAAAGCACTAAATCTCCTTAAAGGCAATGGGATTCTAGTGATTATATCTTATATAGGGCACCCTGGTGGATTGGAAGAAAAAGAAGCATTGGAAAAAATGTTGAATGGATTAAACCAAAAAGAATATAATGTTCTCAAGAATGAATTTATTAATCAGAAGAATTTTCCGCCACTACTTTATATAGTGGAAAAGGCCAATCATATATAATACAAACACCTTATAATTGAATTATAGGGTGTTTACATATAATGAAGAACATATTGCAGATTTATAGTCTATTTGATAATATAATCATGATATGGGAATTATCACTTTAATAAACTAAATGGGGGATCATTTTATGGAAAAGAATCCAGATTTAATTAAAAAAATCAAAAGTGAATTTTCAAAATTAAGTAAAGGACAAAAGTTAATAGCAAATTTTATATTGGAAAACTATGATAAAGCTGCCTTTATGACAGCTGCAACTTTAGGTGAATCAATCAATGTAAGTGAATCCACAGTAGTAAGGTTTGCCAATAGATTAGGTTATGAAGGCTATAGAGAGTTACAGAATGACCTGCAGGAATTAATTAAGAACAAATTAACTACAATACAAAGACTTAGTATAGCTGAAAGTAAATACCCAAGCAATAATAATGCATTAGGAAAAATCATGGAACGAGATATGGATAATATCAAGAAGACTATCAATGAGACTGATGAAGAATCATTTGACAAGGCCGTAGACTTAGTTCTAAATGCTAAGAAAAAATATATTGTAGGTTTAAGGAGTTCGTCATTCTTAGCTGGATACTTAGGATTTTATTTAAATTTTATCCTAGATGACGTTCACGTAATTAACTCGGAATCCAACGATATCTTCGAGAGACTTCTAAGAATTACGGAAGATGATGTAATCGTTGTTATCACATATCCTAGATATTCTAAGAGGGTAATGGAGGTTTTAGGATTTGCAAAGGAAAGAAAGACGCCTATCATAACAATAACAGATAGCATGATCTCTCCTGCTGCAAAAGAGGCTGATATTACCTTAATTGCCATTAGTGATATGTTGTCCTTTGTTGACTCTTTAGTTGCTCCAATGAGTTTAATAAATTCATTTATAATATCTTTAGGAAATGAAAAGAAACATGAATTAAATAATTATTTTACAGTTTTAGAAGATATATGGGATAGATATGATATATACAATAATAATGAAAATTAAAATGAAAAATTAGAATCATAAAAGATCTTATCATAATTGATAAGATGTAAAATTAAATTTAATCTAAAATGAGGGATCCTATGGGTAAAAAAATATGTGTAATAGGTGCTGGCCCTGCTGGTATATTTGCATCGTGTATTGCAGCGTCTAGGGGATTAGATGTTACACTATTAGAGAAAAATAGTAAAATCGGTAGAAAATTATTCATCACTGGCAAAGGAAGATGTAATATCACTAATGGAGCTCCTATAGATGAATTTTTTGATAATATCATCACTAATAGAAACTTTCTTTATAGTAGTTTGTATTCCTTTACTAATGAAGATGTAATTTCTTTATTGAAAAGATATGGTTTAGAAACAAAAATTGAAAGAGGGAACAGAATCTTTCCTCAAAGTGATAAATCAAGCGATGTAATTAAGTCTTTGGATAAATTTATTAATGATAATGGTGTAAAACTTAAATTAAATTCTACTGTAAAAAATATTTTCTATAGTGAAGATCAATTCTATTTAAAGGTAAACGAGGAATCTATGAGATTTGATGGGGTAATAATAGCCACTGGTGGTAAGT
>JAAYGX010000151.1 GCA_012735585.1 Tissierella sp. | reverse complement strand
TCCTACAAGTGATAAGATAACTCCAGTTGTTCCCATTAAGAATGATACGTCTTCCTTAAAATGTTCCTCAATAACCTTATTCATATCATAATTACCGTCATGGCTTTGAGGAATTCTGTCCAGAATTGACTCTATGTCCTTCTCGACTAATTCAATAAAGCGTTTATCTTTTGAGTCTCTATAAGTCATCATTCTTATACATAGAACGCTTGCATATCCATGGCATAGTATAGCCTCGTATAAATTATATTGATCTACAGGCTGATTAAATATATTCACTAAATCTTCTATATAAACTTTCTCTTTTTGAGCATAATTCATATATTTAGCGGACTTTTGTAATCCCCTAGCTATACCTATATTTCCATAACACCAACTTGCCATAATAGGTCTTAGGTTATCCGAAAATTTTCCTTTAATATAGTCTTCAAATGACAATTGTGTAGGCCACGCAGCTATATTATTATTTTTATATATTTTAAATTTATCATATAGTTCAAATAACCTATTTATTGCATATTCCATTCCTTCAACCATAACCCCTTTGTTACATGCTTTTGTTAGTGCAATCAATGGTCCTATCATACCATGTGCCAACCCAAAATTAATATTACCATTTGGAAATTCAGGTTTACCATCATCTCTAACTTTCTTTTGATCCTTAAGATGGAATTTGATACACGAATGTTGCTCGTATTCATAATCACTCGTTAGTCCTACAAGATATTTTATAAGTTGCTTCAATCGAATTATATCATCAGTATCCCATTGAAAATCTAATAGGTAATATAAAAAACCAGATACTCCATAAATAATATCATAATCGTTCATATCTAAATCTGTTTTTATTTCTCTATTTTGTACAAAATTAATTGCTTTTTCTAGAAAAAGCCTATTGAGTGTTTTAGAAAAATTAGCTAAATTTCCAGTTCTTTTATTATATAAATTGATACAAAAACACATGTATCCTAGGCCACCAATCATCCCTATATTGTTTACTGGAATTCCATATTTTTCTATATCCTGTTTTAATCCTTTACAGATATCATATCCTATCTGTTCCCATTTATCTTTATTCTCTAGTAATGGATATGCTTCAGAGATCACCAGTAATAAATCACAGTAATACTTAGGATTTATTTCTTCCGCATCATATTGTTCTTCAACATATTCAAAAAAACATTCTAGAAACTTAATTAATTTATCTTTAGTATTTTGTGATATATCAATATAATTACTTGTATTATTGATTATCAAACTCTACACCTCCATTATTCTTGAATCCCTGTATTTTTCCATTTTTAGATGCAAATTCCTGAAATGATTTACATTCTTTAATCCAAGGCCGATTCCAATAACTCAATTCAAAATATTCTTGCTGTAAACTACTATTAATCTTACCGTGGTAACAATCTTTTAGATAATTAAAATAGGATTCCAATGATCTATCTGTATAACCATAGTTATCCTCTAGACATTTTAATGTTTTATTAGCATTTGTTTGAACGAATTGTTCTAAATTGTTATTTATGTTTTTGAAAATATAGTTATCTAGGTTCTTAATACCTAATACCTTTTGAATCTTTGTTAGATAATCCTTTACATAATCTTCTCCATTATTATCTGTTGCAGTTAATGTAAATCCTATTTTCCCAGCATAGCTCAATAGGTGGGTATAACTAGAAATTCGATCAAAAAAAGTCTTCATTTTTCCAGGAACATTATGTATATATACTGGACTGGCAAAAAATATAATGTCTGACTCTAATAACTCCCTTCTTATAATTTTAAAGTCATCATCCTTATCTAATGGACAAAATCCATTAAGAAAACATGTTATACAACCAATACAATAGTCTATTTTATAATCGCTTAAGCAAATAATTTTTGTTTGAAATCTTTTATCCAACATTTTAATTTCTTCAAATAATGCATCTACAAGTAGATTTGTAAAGGATTTTTTATTATTACTGCCAACAATACCTAATATCTTATTCTTCAATACTAGAGTCATCTCCTTGCTTTTTATCTATTTAACCAAATATAAATTTGAAAATACACTAAACATTCCAGCTATAATAATATATTGTATCGTTAAATAAAGTGTTATTGCTGGTGCGCTGAAAAATTCTTTATATTTCTCTTTGTCCTGTTTAAACTGAGTCTTAATATTTTTCAAATAATGGTCTTAATATTTTTATCTTTAAAAATAAGTATTAAAGATATTATAAAGATTATATACAAGCTGCTAGTACGATTAAATCCACACCAACTGAACTAAGCTCAGGAAATCTTAAAAGCAATCTGGAGTCAATTTCTGTATATATAATAT
>JAAYGX010000150.1 GCA_012735585.1 Tissierella sp. | reverse complement strand
ATGTTGTATTTATCAAGGTACTAGCACATTCAGGTGTTGAATTTAATGAAGAGGCTGACCTATTGGCAAAAAAAGAACTCTTCTAATTCAAAAATGCAAAAATCGGGATCCAGTCCCGATTTCACGTTATAGTTTTTCAAATCCAACATTGTTGCTTTTAAGTAATTCTACAGCATATTCATCAACTCTATAATCATGTTTATAATAGATATGTTTGATTCCAGCTTGAATTAATGCCTTTGTACAGTTGAGACATGGAAAATGAGTTACATATGCAGTGCAATTTTTAACAGAAATTCCTTCCTTTGCACAGTAAATAAGGGCGTTTATTTCAGCGTGGATTGTGGCTATACAATGGCCATCTCTCATGGTGTGTCCTATTTCGTCACAATGGGGCATACTGGATATGGATCCATTATATCCACTGGATACGATTCTATTATCATCATTGACAAGGAGACATCCAACAAATGCTCTATCACAGGTAGATCTACTGGCTACTAAATCTGTTATTTCCATAAAATACTCATTCCAACTTTTTCTAGACATAAGAACCTCCATTTCATCTTTTATAAAATATGTATTATTATAACATACTTTAACTGAACACCAAACCTTATACTTAGACTTGTTGTTTAGTTAATAGTCTAAAAATATGGGTATAAGAATCCATAGAAAACACAGAAGGGGGACAAAATAATGATTAAGGAATTCAAAAAATTTGCTGTAAAGGGTAATGTGGTTGATATGGCGGTTGGGGTCGTAATAGGTGGGGCATTTGGTAAGATAGTGACTTCTTTGGTTAATGATTTGATAATGCCTCTAATAGCTGTCTTAACTGGAGGAATGGATTTTACAAATAAATTTTTAAGTTTAGATGGAAATCAATATTTAACTCTAGCAGAAGCTCAAGAGGCAGGAGCTGCTACATTGAATTATGGAGCATTTATAACTACAATCATCGATTTTCTTATTATAGCATTTTCTATATTTATAGTGATTAGACAGTTGAGCAAATTTAAGAAAAAGGAAGAGGTTGTTGAAGAAGCACCAACAACAAAGACGTGTCCATATTGTATTACTGAGATTTCAATAGAAGCAACTAGATGTCCACATTGTACATCTAATTTAGAATAAATATTAATAATATATAGGGAACGACCTCTGTGTTGTTCTATATTGGGATAGGTGATAATTAATGATAGGATTGGTACTGGAGGGTGGTGGAGCTAGAGGCTCTTACCATGTAGGTGCATATAAGGCTATACTAGAAGAAGGAATTAAGATTGATGGCATAACAGGCACTTCTATAGGTGGATTGAATGCAGCAATGATTATTCAAGGGGATTTTGATATCTGTTGTGATTTATGGGAGAATATCTCATACTCTATGGTAATTAACACCAATGATGAGGAAATTGAACATTTACGTCAACTAAAATTAAATAAAGAAGATCTTAAAACTCTGGTAGAAAAATTGAAAATCATAATCGGGGAGAGAGGATTTGATATAACTCCCTTTAAAGAACTTTTAGACACCTATATTGATGAGGATAAAATAAGGAACTCTCCAATAGATTTTGGCTTAGTTACAGTAAATTTAACCGACTTTAAGGCCCATGAAGTATTTAAAGAGGATATTCCCTATGGGTCATTAAAGGATTATTTATTGGCTTCAGCTTATTTGCCTGTATTTAAGTCGGAAAAATTAGGTGGGAAAGTATTTTTAGATGGAGGATTTTATGATAATTTACCCTTTAAAATGTTACAAAATAAGGGTTATGATAAACTTATTTTAGTTAGAACCCATGCCAGAGGTTTTACTAGAAAAATAGATAAGGCTAATCAAGATATCACAGTAATCTCACCATCAGATGATATCGGTAGAACATATACTTTTGAAGCAGATACTTGTAAAAGAAATATGGAACTTGGATATTATGATGCATTAAGAGCCTTAAGAAACTTAAAGGGTCAAAAATATTATGTTTTACCAAATGAAGACAAGAACTTTTATTTCGATTTATTATTGTCTTTGGAAGATAAGCAAATAAAAGAAATCAGAAAACTGATGCACATATCAGATAATATTCCTGATAAAAGAGTATTATTAGAGACTATTGTGCCTAAATTAGGATCTGTTCTAGGTTTAAACAAGGATTTTACCTATGAAGATTTACTAGTTGGATTATTGGATAAAAAAGCAGAAGTACTTGAGATAGAAAGATTTAAGATATACTCTTTTGATGAACTTCTTGCTTTAGTAAAAAACACAAAACTACCTATGAGGCCTAAGAACGTGGAAGAACTATCGGCATTTGAAAGGATGATCGAAAAGGTGGCCTTCGCATCTTTATTCAACAAGGAAGATGGTTTATTAAAGATTTCAGATATTATATTTGGTATTTAATATTTTGGAGGTTGAAAATTGTTAGATTTAGAGTTACTTATAAAAAAATTAGAAAATAGGATTCCTAGATCCATGGAAGAAATGGCAGAGTTCGCTGTATTGATTCCTCTAATAAATAATAATGGGCAATGGGAACTGATATATGAGTTTAGGGCAATGGATATGAAATCCCAGCCTGGTGAAGTTTCTTTCCCGGGTGGCAGACTTGAAAAAGGAGAAACATTTAAAGAAGCAGCTATTCGAGAAACTATTGAAGAGTTAAATATAAAAGAAGAAAATATAAATATTATTGGAGAATTGGATTATCTAATTTCCTACGCTAATTTGGAAATACATTGTTTTTTAGCAACAATCAGTGGAGTAGATGTGGATAAAATAGAGCCAAACCCAGCAGAAGTTGATCACTTATTCACAGTACCCCTTGATTTTTTCCTAAATACTGAACCTAAAAGCTATGGCTTAGAGATGCAAACTAAATACAATGAAGAGTTCCCATATAATTTAATTCCAGGTGGCAAGAATTATAAATTTAGAAAATCAGAGCGCAATATCTATTTCTATCAATATAATGATTATACTATCTGGGGATATACAGCTACAATGACTAAACATTTAACACAAATAATAAAGGACCTATAGAATATAGGTCCTTACAATTTTGAAGCAGTTTTTTGTTGTCATCCTGAGCCTTGGCCAAGGATCTTAGATACATGGAAAACATAAGATTCTTCGTTGCACTCAGAATGACAAATTTAATAATACACTATTATTAGTTTGTAAACATTTGAGTCCAGTAAATTGTGTTATTGCTTGTTTTGTATGCTCCAACACCGATTGTTCCGAAGCTTGAGTTTAAGATATTAGCTCTATGGCCGGGTGAGTTCATCCAACCATTTACTACTGACTCCGCTGATAAATATCCTTTAGCTATATTTTCTCCTGCAGTTCTATAGCTAATTCCAAATTGCTTCATCATATCAAATGGACTTCCATAAGTAGGTGATGTATGACTAAAGTAGTTATTAACCGCCATATCTTTAGATTTTTCTCTAGCTACATCAGATAGTTTATTATTAATAGTGAAAGGTTTTAAACCATTTTTTTCTCTTTCAATATTAACTAATCTTACTACCTCTAGTTCCTGAGCTGATAAACTATTAGAAGTATTAGGTACTTCTGGAGTTGAAGGTTTTTCAGGAGTAACTGGCTTTTCTGGTGTAACAGGTGTTTCTGGAGTAGCTGGTTTCTCTGGTGTTTTTGGTGCTTCAGGTTTTACTGGTACACCTGGTTGTGATGGTTTACTAGGTGAAGTAATTATATTATTAAACATGTTTCTTCTTGAAGGTAAAGTGATTACCTCCCAGTTTCTAGAATTATTAGTTATATTATTGTTATTATTATTATTATTATTTAAGTAATTGTTAAATATTGAGTTTATACTGTAGCCTTTTACACTATAACCTCCTTCATTACAATCAGCACTTGCAGCTTGTCCCACAATTGAATTGGATAGTACAGTTACTAAAACCAATCCACCTACTAAAATTTTCTTTGCATTTTTAAACATTGTAAAGCCTCCCTTTAATTTTTGAATATTGAGTTTCAGTTTCTTTATCCTCCTTTGTAACTATTTTGTAACTTTTTAAAGTATAACACTAATATTTGTAGCATTAAACCATCAAAAGCTGGCTATATTGGATATTGATGGAACTAATATATGTATAGATATAAAAAAGAACCACTAAGAAAGTTATATTTTATCACTTTCCTAGTGGTCTCTTAATTTAGTAATTATAATTTAACTATTAAATTCTAACTTGATGATATACTTTTTTACCTTTTCTAATAAGAATTTTTCCATCTTTAAAATCATCTAGCTTTACAACTTTATCCGTCTTTTCAATCTTTACATCATCTATGCTGATTCCACCTTGTTGGATAAGTCTTCTTCCTTCGCTATTGGATTTAACAAGATCTAGATCCTTTAGTAAATCAACAATCCCTATTCCTTCTTCAAATATGGATTGATCCATATCAGTATGAGGAATACTGCCTTCATCTTGAGCTCCTGAGAATAATGCCCTTGATGCTTGTTGAGCTTTAGTAGCTTCCTCTTCACCATGGATTAATTTTGTTACTTCGAAAGCCAATACTTCTTTAGCTGTGTTAATTTCTGAGCCCTCTAAAGCACCTAGTCTCTTAACTTCCTCCATTGGTAAGAATGTCAGTAGGCTTAAGAAATTCTCAACATCGGCATCATCTGTATTTCTTAGATATTGGTATAATTCATAAGGTGGTGTTTTTTCTCCATCTAGCCAGATTGTACCCTTTGCGGTTTTTCCCATTTTAATACCAGCAGATGTAGTTAGTAGTTTAATAGTAAGTGCATAGACCTTATCTTGTTCAATCTTCCTAACTAATTCATAACCACCTAGGATATTTGACCATTGGTCACTACCCCCAACTTGAATTTTACAATTATATCTTCTGTATAATTCAAGGAAATCATAGGATTGTAGTAGCATATATCCAAATTCAAAGAATGTTAGTCCTTGCTCCAATCTATTTTTATAGCTATCCATTGTTAACATTCTATTTACAGAAAAATGCACTCCTATTTCTCTCATAAATTCCAAATAGTTCAATTTTAACAACCAATCAGCATTATTAGGCATAATTGCTTTTCCATCGCTAAAATCAAGAAATCTTTCGAATTGAGCTTTAAACTTTTTGGCATTTGTGTTTATAAAATCCTCCGTCATTACCTGTCTCATATCATTCCTACCAGATGGATCACCGATCATAGTAGTTCCGCCACCTAGTAGAGCTATAGGTCTATGACCAGCTCTTTGCATATGCATCATAACCATTATTTGCATAAAATGCCCTAAAGTCAAACTATCTGCCGTAGCATCAAAACCTATATAAAAAGTTACAGATTCCTTACCTAGTAGCTCCCTTAGTTCATCCTCGAAAGTAACCTGATCTATATAACCTCTTTCTGTCAAAATATCAAATACATTTTTCATAATATCCCTCCTAAAATTCTCAGACGAATCCTAGCCAATTCATTTGCTCGCTATGCTCGCATGAATTGGGGATTCTTTGCGTTTGACCTACCATCAATTTGTAGAAAATCGCTACAAATTGGGTTAGGTCATAAAAAAAAGGGCTCCTCTTATCCTGTAAAGGACGAGAGAAACCCGTGGTACCACCTTAATTTGCATAAAGCCTCTTTAAGCGTAACGTGCTAAATTCGTAATAGTTTCCTATTAAACTCTGGATCCGTAATTCATTGATTATTTAAGTTATAGACTTCACACCAATATAGTCTATTCTCTGATTGAACTATAATCAACTACTAAATCCTTCTAAGTCAAGTATGATTTTATATGTATATTATTATATTAAGATTAGGTTGTCAAGGTGAAAAGTTGAGGAATTATTCCTCAACCTTCAATTCTTGACTATTTTCCCATAAACCATGGATATTACAATAGCTTGATGCTAAAATTGTACCTGATTTATTTGGTTTAAATCTAGTAACACCAAATGCTGCTGTAAGTATGTCTGATTCGCCATGTGCTGCAAAATCAAAAGTAGCTATCTCAATAGGGAACTTTGCTCCTTCTGGTTGGAAATATACTTTAATCCAAGAAATATAGTGCTCAAAAGTATTAGGATGTGCAATTTCTTCCCCTATAAGTACTTTAACTTCCACTTCCTCCCCAGCTTTTACTGATTCAGGTGCATGGATTACAGGTACGTGTTTTTCACCTTTCCAATCACCACTTTGATAAAGTCCGTTTAATGTTGTCATTAATATTACCTCCTCATATTTAACTAAATGATTTCTCAATCTATCATATACCCATAATATTTACAAATTACTCAAATATTATTTAGTATATAGTTCCTTTATAAGGTATAATATGATTACAAGAGTTAAGGAGAGATTTTAATGGGTAATTTAAATTTAATAGCAACAACCACATTTGGCTTAGAAGCCATTGCAAAAAGAGAATTAATGGATTTAGGTTATAAGGATTTAATTGTTGAAAATGGTAAGGTAAAGTTCACTGGAACTGAAAAGGATATTCCTAAGGCAAATATTTGGTTAAGAACAGCAGAACGTGTTTTGTTGATGATGGGAGAGTTCAAGGCTCTTACTTTTGATGAATTATTTGAAAAGACTAAGGCTCTACCTTGGGATGAATGGATACCAGAGGATGGAAATTTTATCGTAGAGGGTAAAAGTATCAACTCTAAATTATATAGTATTTCAGATTGCCAAAGAATTGTTGAAAAAGCAGTAGTAGAAAAGCTTAAGACCAAATATAATGTAGAGTGGTTCAAAAAAACAGGTCCTAAATATACTATAGAAGTGTCCTTATTAAAGGATATAGCTACCATAACCATAGATACATCCGGTGAGGGTTTACACAAAAGAGGGTATAGAGATAGAGCAGGAGACGCACCGATTAAAGAAACTTTAGCTGCTGCCATGATAATGCT
>JAAYGX010000149.1 GCA_012735585.1 Tissierella sp. | reverse complement strand
TAATAATTCCATACCAGCAGTAACATAAGTTTCTTTAAAAAACTCCTCACCATCTATGGAATTATCCAATAGGTAAGAAAGGTCTAATGTATCATCCCTTTTTGATTCATCAAATACACTTTCTCTTGGTTTGCAAACTTCGTATAATGTCTTCATACTCATCCCTACCCTTCTATTATTTATTATAGTAATTACTTCTTACTAGTAATATAAGCTACTATATCCCCATGCTTACTGATTTTTTATTACTTAGTTTTGAAAGTGTTGATAATGTAAATCCTGCCCCATCTTTAAGGCTAACTTTATTCATCTCTTTATCTATTAATAGTTTCCATAGCTTATTGTAAGGCAGGTCATTTAAAAACCTCAATTCTTTATTATGAAATATTCATATGCTCAAACATATACTTCAAGTATATATTATTATACCATATTAATTATAATGATAGCGTATATGTTTTGCTTGAATAAGACCTATACAAGAAACAGCCTATCAGATCCTACACTAGAAATAATAACTTTTCTAACCGTTTAATACTAGCTCCTCTTCTGTAATCCCTAAAGTCTTTGCAGGATCGACGGGACATTTTATCTCTGTACGTTGTTTTGCAGATCCAGCCCCATAACAAATAAAATTATGCTCTGCCCCAGTTCTAGTTACTGTTATTCTTCTACCGCTACTTGTACTACTTTCCAAACATTTCATTGCATCTTCATAGCTTAGTACAACTAGATAGGAATCATTAAGCTTTTCATTAGTACATATCAAGCATACAAGATTTTTCCTATTCTCGATATAGAATGAATCCTTCAATATTTTATACTCATTACTTGAGAATTCAATTGTCCAACTTAGTTTTCTCCTATTTCCCACTGTAGAAATCTTATCGGCTTGAGAATACTTTATATATATATATTGAAATCATCTGTGTCTGTTGTAAATTCTACTCTTTTACTATTATCAGTCTCTTCAAATAAAGCAGGTACGCTATTAGATGAATTAATAATTCTAGCTAAAAAAACTCCTACAAAAAAGTCAAGTTTATTAATATTTCGCATTTTATCCCCCTTAAATAATCTTTTTTCCATTTGCTTGTCCATCCCTTACTTATTTCCTTAGTTCAGTATAATCTGCTCTTAAGTATATTTTAAAATCTGAAATCTTAAATTTATATTCTTTTAATATTTTAACAATTATATTCCTTATGGTATTGGCACTTTGGTTAGTCTCAACATATATCTCCGATCGTATTCTATATTCTTTTCTAAGATCCTTGGGATTCGAAGAAAAATATTTTTTCTTTTTGCCATTCATATGAGGTAAATCCTCAAAGCTCTTAAATTTATCAGGATTGATGTCATAGAGGATTTCACAGGTTTTAATAAAGATATCTTTCCAAGAATTAGCTTCATACATATCATTTCTAATAAATTTAAATCCATAAGGCCTCTTGTGTGTAAAATTATCTAATAAACTATGTTCAACACTGTTGTCAACTTGATACTCATCATAATTTGGTATATGATTTGTTTCTTTCAATTGCTCTTCTTCAAAGTCCCGAATAATTTCTTTATCATCTGATTCTAATAAAGCAAGCATTCTCTCAATTAAGATCTCACATTCTGAACCTTTCTCTGCTAAGTCTTTATACTTATTAATATTGTCAAAGTTTCGGGATATAATTTCTTTTGCAACCCTAGATGACACCTCATCAATTGTTGAATTTATTACTTCCTTTAACAGCTCTAAACTCTCTGATAAATCAACTGCACTTTCATAAAAGTCATCTTTTAAGACTTTAATTAACTCTTCCACAATACCCCTCCTTTTAATACTGATAAAATTATTGTCACTTGTAGCAATTTTACTTAACTATACCCATTCTTTATTTTTTCAATGTCATACTACCACTTGCCTATAGCTAAAAATCATGACTTTTAACTCTTGAACTACTAATTATAAGTATCTTATCTTTAAGAAACGAATCAAAAGCCTTCTTAAGATCAGTATAAATTCTTGTGGATACTTCAAATATATTTTCCAACAAGTTCTCATAGGCGTTTCTTATTAAATCACATCCTGAATCAACTTATCTCTCTTATCCTTAGCCATTTCCATTTGTCTTTCAAGTATATCTATTTGTTCAGCTAGTAAATTAGCTTCATCTTCTATTTTATTTTGTTGTTCAAGAGAAATATTAGGTATCTGAACTTTTTTCAAATCCTGAATACTAATGCTTTTCATAGCAACCCCCTTTGAATATTTGTTCAATTGGGATATACCCCTAATTCACTTTGTAAAAATAGTTCTACATATATTGGATTTGCTTTAATTTCATCGATTTCTACCATATATAAATTTCCAGTAGCTAATTTTTAAAAAGATGAACTAAGCACGATATACTAAATTCACCATTTTAACTCGTGATTATTAAATTTTTGATAAAATTAATTTTGTATTAGGATTTCTTCCAGGTTTGCACCCCTATTATTCTAATAAGATTCCTTAAGCCTTCGCCAATTGTCTACCTAAAATAAAGATAATTGTTCCCCCTTCTCAACATCCACTTTATCTCTAAGACTTTTTATATCTTTTCTTACGCTAACTTTAGCGTCATCATAGCTGCCAAATAATATTGGTGAATTTGGATCATGACTCTTGAAGTTTCTCAATCCTGCATCTTTATTCACATTAGCATAACAATATAGGCAATTATGTATACAAGAATCGTATTGACCTATATCTATACATTTCATGCATCCACATGCTTCTCTATTTCCATCAAGCTTATTTTTGTTGACTATTTTGTATCCAATTATCTCCTCAATTAGCTCTCCATCGATACACTTCCCATGCCTAATGCCGTATTTATCTAATTCTATTTTTTCTGCACATGTTTCAATGCTTAACCCATATTTATCAGATATTCTTTTAAACTCTTTAGAAATAGTTATCATGTCACTATCAGTAATATCTAAAAGTTTGACTTCCTTTAGATTTCTTTCTGATTTGCTGTAATTATCTAAGAAACTAAAAACTATTCTTTCTGTATGTTCACTAAGTTTTTGGCAAATATCTTCAAATGCACCTATATGAAATTTAATATTATATTTTTCAGTTAGTAAAACTGGATCATACCTTAGAATGACTCTTTTTTTACCTATACGGCTGGAAAGATCTATAAAGGCATTTATTAATTCTCCTTTATCTATGACACTTTTCTCAATATCATTTCCATATGGAGTTATCGTGAACTGGAAGTAATATTTAAAGTTCATATTATCAAGTATATTGAGCTTCTCCATAATCAGACTTGGATTTTTAGTCCAAAACACAATACAATCAACATTATCAGGAGAAATTAACACCTTTGACACTTGATTATAATTAAAAGGGTTCCTTACATAAACATACCCATCTTTTATTCTGTTGATAAACCATTCACTATAAAATGCTGGTATATCAGTTCTCCTACTCACACTTAAAATCATGAACCTCACCTTCCTATTGTAAATAAAAGTATTAAAATAATTATAGCAGCAAAAAAATAAGTAGTATTTCTTAGTTTTGTGCTTAGCCTGCTATACTTTACTTCTAAATTTGAATATTGCTCATACCAAGTCTCTTCTAATGATTTATTTGCTAATCTATTAGCTTCTTTCTCATAAGCAAGCTTATTAAATATTTCCTCTTTTAGCTCTTTTATATTTATCTCATTTTCATTTTTTAACGTTAATAAATCTTTTTCTAATTCTTTATTCATAGATTCAATTAGCTCAAGGTTTGTAGATACTTTATAAATCTCATCACTTATTAGCCTTGTTATTCTAGTGTTAGAATTTGCAACTTCTTTTTCATTTTGAGAAAGTGCATTTATTATCTTTAACAACTCTTTCTTATTTTCATTTTCTAGATTAGTAACTTTTTCATTAATTCTACTATCAGTGTTTTCTAAAAATGTAACTATTTCAGATTTAAATGAATCCCACATCTCTTCATAATGGTTAGAAACACCTTTGATTTTAGTATCTAATTCTGATATTTTAAATTCATGATTCATTATCAAGCTCTGTAATTCTTGTTTAGAATTATTGATATCATTTCTAATCGATTTCATAAGTTGAAGCTGTTGGTCATATTCATCTCTTAAGTCTGTTATTTCTTCTAGAGATTTTCTATACATGCTTATATTCTTTTCAAATTCTTCTAAATCCTTTTCTATTCTTTGATCAAGCTCTAATACTTTCATTAGAAATCCCCCTGTTTAAAAGATTTATTTAAATTTTGCAATCTATTCTTCACAAATAATCTATAGGCTTTTTCACTTATATCCTCATCTTGATTTAAACTGACAATCTCATCAATAATAATTGGATTTTCATATATTCCTTCTTCTTGAATTAATAACTGCTCAACAAAGCTCTTATCAATATTTGTTAACTCATTTAAGTACATCCCAATTCCTTTACTATGTGGAGTTTGTAAAAGTACTTTTATTAATCTATAAGCCTGATTCTTTCCGTATGCATCTTTACTATCTCTTCTCAAAGTAACAACACTTGTAAAATACATGGCGGTAGGATTTTCTGTATAATCCTCGAGATATCTCATAGCTCTGATTTTCCCACTTTCATGTATGTTTTCCTCATACATGCTTTCTAGTAAGCTATTTAATATCTCATAGTCAAATTCATTTGACTTCATTATCTCATTTAGGCCATCATATAGCTTGTCAATTTTAAGATTTCTAGTAACAGCGATTGCTCTTTCTTCACTAATTCCTTCTATGTCACAAAATTTGCATCCTTCATCTCCATAATTGACCTCATCTTGAAAGTAATCCATTAAAAATTGTCTTCTGCATTTTGTAGAGTTATTTACATATTCCCACATGCTTTGTAGCATATTATACTTTTGTTGTTTAAACTCTTGGAGTCTGGTGACAATTTTATTGATAACAGATCTTATATCAACCGTACTAAAATTATCGTTAGCTATTATTCCAAGTTCTATAGTAGGGCCTAGATACTTTAGGGTATAATAATTATTAATAACTCCATATTTTTGAAAATAAAAAAGATAGCTTTGTTTTGTAGAGGAATCATTATTGGAAATTTGAATTTTAAAATTGTTATTACCTTTCCAAGAATTTAATAGAAAATTATAAAATGAATTAAGTTTTAATTCCATCTCTTCTTTAACTGGGTAATTATCACTAATAAATTTGGCCTGCATTCCATAATCACATCTTATTCCTTTGGTAAAATGACATTGCCATTTATTAATACACAGTGGTTCATTATTAAATAGGTCTACACTTTGTTGTATACATTTTTGATGTCTTGTCCTAGCAATAATTACCGAATGAGAATGTTGTCTATCTCTTCCGCTTCTTCCTGCCTCCTGATAGTATGCTTCAAGGGAGTTTGAATAGCACATATGAATATTATATCTGATGTTTGG
>JAAYGX010000148.1 GCA_012735585.1 Tissierella sp. | reverse complement strand
CCACAATTATCATTTGCATTTGGAGATATAAGAGAAACTGCAGACGTAGATGGAATAGTAGAACATATTGAAAGAATTTTAGAAGAACAAATAAATATAGCAGCAGAGGGGGTGCATGAATAATGTACTCTTTTTATTTTCAATACGAAGGAGAGTAAATTATGCTGCCAATTCCTCCTCCTAATTTAACATTTAAAGTAGCTAATAAAAATAAAGTAGTAGAAATATTGAATATAGGCGATGTAAATATATTAAAGAGTCCTGGACTAAGTGAGTTTAACTTTAAAATTTTATTACCTGGTCAAATACTGCCCTTTGCAATTTATACTGATGGCTTTAAAAACCCTAAATATTTTACTGATAAATTTGAAATATACAAGGTGGAAAAGAAACCAGTAAGATTTATAGTTAGTAGGGTGGCACCATGGGGTGATCCTCTTTTTGATAGCAATATGTTAGTATCTTTAGAAGATTATACAATAGAAGAAAAGGCTGGAGAAGTCGGGGATATATATGTTGAAATAAGGCTAAAGCAATATAAAGAATATAAAACCAAAGTAGTAGAAATAAAAGAGATTGCAGAAAAGAAAGCTATAGTTACGGTAAAAGAAGAAAGGCCAACCAAAGCTCCAGCTACATCTTATACGGTTGAGGCTGGAGATACCTTATGGGCTATAGCTAAAAAGCAACTTAATGACGGGAGTAAATACACTGAAATAGCAAAGCTAAATAATATATCTAATCCTAATTTAATCCAACCAGGGCAAGTTTTAAGGCTAGGGTGATACTGATGTATGAATTATATATAACTAATAGAGAAAAGACCTATAAACCCGTTATAGAAGGAGATGTGACTTGGGAGACTACTAGAATGGGTCAACCTGGTAAGTTATCATTTAATGTTGTAAATGATAAGGTTATTGATTTCCAAGAAGGTAATCCAGTTATCTTTAGAGTTAATAAACAAAACATTTTCTTTGGTTTTGTATTCTCAAAAGAAAGAGATAAAGAGCAGATAATACAAGTAACAGCTTATGACCAGTTAAGATATTTGAAAAATAAGGACACTTATGTTTATGAGAACAAAAAGGCTTCAGATGTAATTAATAACATAGCTAATAAGTTCCTCTTACAGACTGGAACTGTAGAAGATACAGGCTATGTAATAGCTAGTAGGATACAGGATAATAAGACCTTATTTGATATTATCTATGATTCACTGGACTTGACACTAATGAATAGAGGGAAAATGTATGTGCTTTATGATGATTTTGGGAAATTAACACTTAAAGATGTTGAAACTATGAAAGTGCCTGACCTAGTCGTAGGGGATTACAATGGGCAAAATTTTAGTTATAAAACTGATATAGATACTGACACTTATAATAAGGTGAAATTGCATAGGAAAAATGAAAAAACAGGTAAAACAGAGGAATATGAATTGCTGCATGAAGAAAATATAAAGAAATGGGGAGTATTGCTGTATTTTGAAGATGTTGATGAAAAAACCAATATTAAAGCTAAAGCAGATGCTATATTGAAAATGAAGAATAAAAAAAAAAGAACACTACAGCTTAATGAAATTTTAGGCGATACAAGAGTAAGAGCTGGATCTAGTGTTATGACTTTATTAGAAGATATAGGAGATATATCAGTAGCACAATATATGCTAGTAGAAAAATGTAAGCATGTATTTAGTAATGACGAACATTGGATGACATTAGATTTAAGGGGTGATATATAGTGAGTAATAAACTATTACAAAGAATAAAACAGGCAGCCATGGAAGCGGTAGAGGAAAGTTCACCTATGGGTATAGCTTACGGTGTAGTGACTAAAATAAGTCCCTTAGAAATTAATGTAGAGCAACGCATGAACATAGGTGGTGATATGCTAATTCCAACTTCTAATGTAATAGATAAAGTTATAGAAATAAAAATAGGCAATGGATCAAGAGAAACTATGATTATTTATAATGGTTTAAGCATAGGAGAAAAGGTATTACTACTAAGGGAAAATGGTGGACAGAAATATATAGTCCTAGATAGGTTGGTGAGTGGATGATACCTAAAGTTGATAATATAAGAATAGGAGAAGAATTGGAAATAGTAGAAGAACCTAGCTTTACCTATAGTATTGATTTTGGGAATAATAGAATAGTAAAAAATATTGATGGACTGGAAGCAATGAAACAGGCTATATATTTAATACTCAATACTGAAAGATATAAGTATTTAATTTATGATTGGAATTATGGGATTGAGTTGACTGATTTACTTGGAAAGGATAAGGCTTATGTATATTCAGAATTTAAAAGAAGAATAAGGGAAGCACTAATGGCTGATGAAAGAATCACAGATGTAACTGATTTTTTATTTGAAACTTTAAATAAAAATACTATCTTAGTTAGATTTACAGTTCACACTATATTTGGGGATGTAGAGACCTCTAGGGAGGTGAGTGTATAATGCATTCATTTGAAGATATATTGCAAAGGATGCTAGATAGAGTGCCTAATAATTATGATAAAAGGCAAGGATCTATAATATGGAATGCATTAGCTCCGGCAGCTACGGAGTTAACGCAAATGTATATTGATTTGAGGTTGGTTGAAAATAGGACCTATGCCGATACTGCTACTGGAAAAGATTTAACCATGAGAGCAGCAGAAAGAGGGATAAACAGGTATCCAGCTACAAAAGCAATAAGAAAAGGTATTTTTAAAACTAACAATGATTCAGCTCTTAATGTACCTATAGGTAGCAGATATACAGGATCAGATTTGAATTATGTAGTTATAGATAAGATTGTTGATGGTGAATTTAGGTTAGAGTGTGAGAACCATGGAGTAATAGGAAATGCTTATATGGGACAATTAATACCAATTGAATATGTAGATGGCTTAGTATCCGCTGAATTAGCGGATATTTTAATTCCGGGAGAAGATGAGGAAGATGACGAGAGTTTAAGAAGAAGATACTTTGAAAGTCTTGAAAGCCAAGCTTTTAGTGGAAATATAGCTGATTATAAAAAGAAAACTAATGAAATAAATGGTGTAGGTGGAACAAAAGTATACCCTGTATGGAATGGTGGAGGGACTGTAAAATTAATTATTATCAATAGTGATTTCAATAGACCGTCTTCAGAGTTAATTGATTTTGTTCAAGCTGAAATAGACCCTACTCAAAATCAAGGTAAAGGCATAGGTTTAGCTCCCATAGATCATATTGTAACTGTAGAAGGAGTAACAGAGTCTATTATTAATATAGAAACTAACTTAATATTTCAAGAGGGTTATACATGGGAAGATATAGAAGTTAGTTTTAAAGGTACAATAGAAGATTATTTTCATGAGTTAAAAAAGACCTGGCAATATGAAGAAAATTTAGTTGTAAGAATAAGCTATATTGAGACTAGAGTTTTGAATTTACCAGGAGTTTTAGATATACAAAATACTAGAATTAATGGGATAGCCGAAAACTTTTTATTTGCAGATATTGAAATACCTAAACTTGGTGAGGTGGTAGCATGAAGAAAGTAGAGGAATACTGGACTTCGATACTACAAGAAGTAAAAGAATTCAAAGAGATTGCTAATGTGGAAAATCCTGAACTTGAAGCAGCATGGAAATCAACTGTTGACTTAATTGATGATCAATTTATAAAAACTGCTACAGAAAGAGGTATAGCAAGGAGAGAGAAAATATTAAAGATAACTCCATTTGCTGATGATGACTTGGAAAGTAGAAGATTTAGGGTATTGGCAAGAGAAAATGATAAACTACCTTATTCTTATAGGGTTTTAGAAAATAAGCTAGATCAGCTATGTGGTGAAGATGGCTATATTGTGACAAGAAATGTAGGAGAACATACCTTAAAAATCAAAATAGAGCTTACTAGAAAGAGAATGTTTGATGAGGTGGATAAACTAGTAAGAAAGATAGCTCCAGCCAACTTGATTATAACAATAGAGTTAAGATATAACCAATATAAAACATTAGGAAGATATACCCAAGGACAACTAAGTAAATATACTCATAGCGAGTTAAGAGAGGAAGTGATTAGATAATGACTGGAGTTACAGCAAATTATGGATTAAAAAAACCTAGTGAAGAAGATTTCTATAATGTAAATGATTTTAACTATAATGTAGATATTATTGATACAGAGCTAAGGAAAAATAAAGATAAAACCGATAATATAACTGGAGAAAATATTAAACTATCTGATGGTACGACACTAGAGGAGAAGTTTATAGAAGTTGATACAGGTATTGAAAATGCCCATGATTTAGCCCAACAGGCTTTTCAGTCAGCCAGTAACGGGAAAGTGTTAGTCGCTGGGGCTATTACTGGCAAAGGAGTTCTTACTGCCCCCAGCGATACATTTAGCAAGATGGCTACAAATATTAATGCCATAGAAACAGATCCAAGCATAGGAAAAACTGATGCGATTGCTAGTGATATTTTAAAAGGTAAAAAAGCAGTGTCACAAGGAAATTTATTAACGGGTTCATTAGAGTTAGCTGCCAACGCTTTAGCAGCTCAGGTGTTAAATGCAGTTACTTTTTATAATACAAATCCTAAGAGTAAGTTAACGGGCACTATGCCAAATGTAGGTAAACAAGTAAGTAGGGTAACTACAAAAGGCGGTAAGCAAACAATATCAAAAGGTTACCATGACGGAACTGGATATATAGATTATGACGACCCTAATCATATAGCCGCTAATATTAAGAAAGGTGTTAATCTAGGTGGTGTTATGGGAACGCTGGAATATGAAGATACGCTATTCCAGGTATACGAGGGCCTTTCTAGTAGACACGATACAAGTGTTTCGGGTACAACTACTGATGATGTGGTTATTAATAACCCGTTCAACGCATCTTTAATTATATTTCAGTACACTATTGGAAGGTACCACCAAGATCCAACGTGGAGTGCCTATAACAACCCAACAGCAGTTAGAGCCTTCGCTTCTACGAAGTTTAAACCCCAAAGCTCAAGTAATAACTTATATGAAGGTAAACTTAACGGCACCGTACGCCCCAACCAAGCTATTATACGTTGGGATTTAGCACGCGATGACTCTCGAGTAATGTACAGAGTAATCTTTGTAAGGTAGTTGGACTTGTTAGAATTCATAGAGAAATAAAATGACGAAAGGATTGATAAATATGAAAAAGTTTTATTATTACGCAGAATTAAATGACAATGATGTATGTATCAGAATTGTATCAAGCACTAACAAAATAGTAGGTTCTAGTAAACACATTGAGATACCCGAGTACAACGAAACTGTGAGGTATAAAAAATGGCTAGGAGACCAATGGAGTCCCGAATCATATGAACCTGATGTTGATACAGTTATTCAAGATGAAATAAATCAATTAAAGGAATCAAATGGAATTTTAATCCGAGAAAACCTTGAACTCAAACTAGCCTTAGCAGACCTAGCAGAGACATACGAAACTAAGTTAACAGAATTACAATTAGCACTTGCCGAACTAGCAGAGAGGGGTGAATAATATGGCTAAAATATATGTGGATTTAATCAATAAGAAGCTAAGAACAATTGAACAAGTTCCTGCAGCTTGGAGAGATGAAGTTCAGACGTTATTAGGAGAATAATTTAAAAGAGCAATATATAGACTAGAGATAGTCTTTTTATTGCCCTTAATTGCACCTAAAAGGGTATATTTTTATGTCCCTCTTGTCCCTTATTATGGTAAGATATCCATAGGAGGGAGTTAAATTTGGATATAAAAAAATTTTATTTAATTAGAACGGTATTTCTTATGTTAATAGCGTTGTTTGAATATTCGATGTTTCCAAAGATATTTCTAAGTAGATCTTTAAGAAAATCCAAAGGAATTCATAATCTATTTAGAAAGTTAATTTATCTAATTGGAATCTTAGCATTGATAGTATCCAAAAACACGGATATATTATATAATTTATTATCTTTACAACAAGCCAGTGTGGTTCTATACATTTTTTATTGCATAAAAAATTTATATTCTAATGAAATCTTATATGATACACATGATAAGATAAAGTTGTTTCTTGGAACAATAGCTTACTCTATAATACAGTTTACATTAATATATTTTGTTATATATTTATTAGAAAACAAAAATTTAGTAAACATGGATGATAATATGGCAAGCTACGAAGTAACAAAGATGGCAGTTGATTCTTTTAGTTTTTCAGTATCTAATTATTTAAACATGGAGCAATTATCTAAACCAGCTTCTTCTTTAACTTTTAAATTAATGGCTAGTATGCAGCAAATATTTAGTTTTATAACAATTATTATTGGGTTATCTTTTTTTATCAATAAAGACAAGCAACAAGAACTTACTTAAGATTGAATCTATGTCTTAAAAGAATATAAATATTAGTAGTAATTAGAAAATAAAATGGAATATAATTTAATATATTGATTAAATTCTTTTGGGTATTCCCCTATTCCGGATTATGGTATAATCTGGTAGGAGGGATGAGTTATGGATAAAATTATAATAGAGAATATATTCCCAATACTAAGTGCTATTCTAACAACAATAATTACAACAATACTAATTTCGTATTTTAAAAACAGAAAAATAAAAAATCTTAAATTATTTATTGAATTTTCAAGAGAATTAGAAGTTATTAATTCCTTGATTCGGGTCTTAAGTATATCTTTGATAGTAGCTATCTTGTATAGAGTTAGATCAAGACTTGATCCTGGTGTAAGTGACAGGATTTTATTTATTATATGTATTGTTGCTTCTTTAATATTAATGATAATGAATGTTTGGTTTCGTAGATATGATTTAAAAATTTTGCTTACTTCAAGAAAAAAGAGAATTATATATTATGCTACTGTAATATTGTTACTAATGTTCTTATGGATAGGATTTAGTATAATTTATTCTCCAATATTAGGAAATGATAAAATTAAAGGTTTGATTTTGATTGAATATTTTAGCATTTATTATGTAATTATTTTTGCTATTAAAGCGCGTATTATTAATAATAATACAAAGGTATATGATAAAATTATGGTAACTACCAAGGAATTAGGGATGTATTGTGTTTATGATTTAAAATATTTTGATGAATTTATTTCTTTTACGGATATAGAAACAGGAAACAGGGTTTTACTATTGAAGACACAAGTTCTATTAATTGAATTTAAGGGAAAATAAAACTATGAAGTTGAATTAATGGTTTAAATATTTTTCTGTTCTCTACGATACGATATATAAAGGGGGAGTATTATGTCAAAAGGATTAAGGGAAATATTATTAAACTATAGTGAGGGAAGGATTTTAGGGGAAAAAGCTCACGTTAAAGGAAAGAAAAACGGACAAGTGGTCTTCAATGATTACTATCAAATATATGCTACAATCGAAGCGAATTATAGCAGATTGACTATAAATTGGCCAGAAGATGGTGTTCTGCCTGCTGAATATCAAGAGCATTACCCAAAAAATAGCAATAGATATCCAGTAGATATTAAATATTTTGAGGAAGAGGATATAGTCCACTTGGCAGGCAATTATTTCGGAGATTCGTATTTGATAGTTGTGCAATTACCAGAAAAAGACCGTGATAATAATTAAGAATTAAGCATAATCTCAAATTAAAAGAACTTACTTAGGTAGGTTCTTTTTTAATACAACTTTGGAGGTGGGATATGAGTGAAACAGTAAATGTGATAAGTACATTAGGATTTCCAATAGCTGTATGCATAGCTTTGGGGTGGTTTATTGATAAGATTATCTCAGAATATTCACAAGATAATAAGGATAGAGAAAAAGCTATCATGTCAGAAATGTCCAAGATAAATGATACTAACGGAGAGTTAGTCCAGTCAAATAAAGAAGTGGTAAGGACAAATTCTTTGTTAGTGGAAGAAATGACTAAGAAATTATCTGGGATTGATATGAAACTAGATGATTTAAGAGATGAGATAAGGAGGTAATTATTAATGGTAAAAGTATTTTTAGATCCAGGACATGGTGGTAAAGACCCAGGGGCTGTAGGAAACAATTTAAGAGAAAAAGATATTACCTTAGCGGTAGCATTAAAAGTAGGACAAATACTAAAAAGGCATAATGTAGAAGTACTCTATTCAAGGACTACTGATGTATTTGTAGACCTTACACCTAGGGCCAATATGGCTAATAATGCTAAAGCGGATGTATTCGTATCTATACATGTTAATTCTTTCAATAACCCTTCAGCACAAGGGCTAGAAACATTTAGCCATACTGGTAGTATTAAAGGTGCTGAACTAGCTAAGGATATTCAAGATAGTTTGTTACAGGCTGAGTTATACACAAAGAATAGAGGAATTAAGACAGCTAACTTTACAGTAATAGCTAAATCTACAATGCCCGCTGTATTGGTTGAATTAGCTTTTATCTCAAATATAGATGATTCTAAAATATTGAGAAATCAACAATTAGAAATAGCTGAATCAGTAGCTAAGGGAATTCTTAAAAACTTGGGAATTAAATATGTTGAGAAAAAAGAAGAATCTAAGAAAGAGAAAGAACTGGATACAATTAAGTTTAATCTTCATGGAAGAGAATTAGAAGTAGAAGGAATCTACAAAGATAATACAAATTATATACCAATTAGGTTTTTAGAAAAATTAGGATACAAGATTGATTGGAAAGATGGCACAGTAATAGTAGATTATAGGGAGGTAAAATAATATGTTAGATTTTATAAAACTAAATTTAAACTTTTTAATTGTAGCGGTGATAGCAATTGTACTGCTACTTTTTTTATACAAAAAAGGCAAACAAGATGTTGTTAGGAAAGTAGTATTATCATTAGTGGTCCAGGCTGAAAAAGCCCTTGGAAGTGGTACTGGTGAACTCAAGTATGCCATGGTGGTTGAGAATGTATATAAGGTATTACCCGGTATATTGACTATGTTAATAAGTAGAAAAGAACTGGATAAATTAATTGAAGACGGTGTTCAGTACCTTAAAGAATATTTAATTGATAAGGATTTACTTGGATATGATGATGAATATTTGTACCCACCTTATGATGCCCTGGAGTGATCCGGGGCTTATTTTTGTTTTTTGGGGTAAAATATGAAATGGAGAGGGGTCTAGATATGTTTAATAATTTATAATATAATAAGTATAATTGATTCAAAGGAGAGATTGGATTGTATAATATATATTGTGATGAAAGTTGTCATTTGGAAAATGATGGAATAAATGTGATGGTCTTAGGAGCGGTATGGTGCCGCCAAGATAAAATTAAAAGTATAAATGACAGGATTAAACAGATTAAACTTAGAAATGGAATAAACCCTGAAGTAGAGCTTAAATGGACAAAAGTAAGCCCCGCAAAATTACAGTTATATGAAGATATTATTGATTACTTTTTTGATGATGATGATTTAAATTTTAGATGCCTTGTAGTACCAGATAAATCTATATTAGATCATGCTAGATATAATCAAACCCATAATGATTGGTACTATAAGATGTATTTTACTACACTAAAGACTATATTTAGTCCATTTAATAAGTATGAGGTATATATAGATATAAAAGATACTAATTCCTCATCAAGAGCTAGAAAATTGCATGAAGTATGTTGTAATGATATTTATGATTTTTCCAATAGCATCATAAAAAGAGTTCAGCCTATACGTTCTAATGAAGTACAAATTATGCAAATAGTTGATTTGTTAATTGGTGCAATGGGCTATGTGAATAGAAGATTTCCTGATGATTTTGTTAAAAGCAATGCAAAAATAAGATTGATAGATAAAATAAAGTTGAGATCTGGATATCAATTAACAAAGACTACATTGTTAAGAGAAAATAAATTTAATATATTAATTTGGGATGTAGAAAATTAAAGGAGAGAATAAAATGTCTAATTGTCCGTGGCTACCTCCTTTAGTGATTTATGAATCACACCTTGGATGGCCTTATTATGAGAACAAACTGTATGAAATTTTTTGTAGGGATTTTAAAGAATCATTTCCTTCGTTTTATGACTTAAGAGTAAATGTTAGACATCATCCAATAGAATTTGGTAAAGAAGAAGCATTTTTTCATTTTACATGTCAAGATTATAGCAATAATAATGATAGAATTCCTGATTTTAGACGTTGTGAGAGGATTAGTTGGATTCGAAAATTCATTGAAAACTATAATTGTAATGAAAGTTGTGAAATATGTGAGGGTATAAAATTATGGGAAAAACCATATAAAAATACTTTTAGGGTACATTTATTGTTTGAAAAAGAAAGATATATGGTTGTTGTTGAGAAAAGAGAGAGTTATTATCTTCTAATAACAGCATTTTATATAGAACGAGAACACACATTACAGAAAAAGTTAAAGGAATACAACCAATATAAAGACAGCAAAAGACGCCTCTTATAAGAGACGTCTTCAGGAACTCCTTCTACTCATGGCAGATGAGCTATTTGTTGATTTAATTTTATAGCAGTGACACCATAATGTCAAGCTAAATTTACCTTAAGGTAATATTATTATATGCTTTTCTCATTAAATTATTACCCATTAATTTATTAATATACTCATATAATTTAGATTTATTTACTGGATCAGGTACTTTTTTATTAGAATAATGGCTCTATTTTGGCTCTATAATTT
>JAAYGX010000014.1 GCA_012735585.1 Tissierella sp. | reverse complement strand
TGCATATCCTTCATATACTATATCCCCCTCTTAATAGGTAATATCTTCATTATCTGTTTAACACACCTGCTTAGATAGCCGCTCCAATAACGCGTTAATATGACCAATTTCACCTAACGTTACCGCCATTCCCGCAGCTCCTGACCGCATGCAATTTTTCCAGTTGCGGGAATGGACGTGTTATCGGAAGGACAAGACCCCCGCAGTCAAAGCAAGACATGATTGGCTTATACTTAATCCGTTTCTTCTTCTGGTCCTAAAAAAGCCTTATGTATGGTATTTTTTATTACTCTTAAAAATTCATTTGTCAAATTTAATTGCTGCTCATTATATGCATCTATTTCTTTACCTTCAAGGATAGCAATTGTCTTAATAAATAATGGATAAGTCTTAACTAAATCATCAATATCATCGAAAATAAAATCTATGTTCATGTGCATAGTCTTATGAAACTGTTCTTCTGAACAATCTTCAAATCTGATTTCTTTTCCTTTGTGATGCACAAGCTTATCTCTTTGTCTGATAACTTTATTTATAAGTTCATACACCTTTTCCCCTTTGGGAAAGTCTTTTCCAGTAGCTATCTTAGAAATAATAATTATTTTATCTCTAATACTTATCCGATCATAATGATCATGAAATACATGATGACCTAACTTTATAGAACCGTAAAAATTAATAAATGCCTCAATCGCAAATGCTTGAAATACAATTGATGAAATGGCGGCACTATAAGCTTTATTATAACAACTATGAAATGCGATATTTTCTTCTGGAGCGTGGGACAAGACATCAAAGTAATAATTACCTTTGCAAATATCATCTAATTCTTTTTTATTACTCTTGTATAAGTTATATTGCTCTAAAGACATATTGTAAAAGATCTCACATAAAGAGAAGGTATAATTCAAGCAAATCACTTCACAATCTCTTTTTTTGTCAAGATTCCTCATAGAGAGGCGCTATTTTCATCTGTCTTTCCGATAACGTCCCGAGTATTGCCGAAGCGTCCCAACCACATTCATCTTTACAAAGTTTTGGCAATACTCTGTTAAATGAAGTTGGTCGCCCCGTTAATCAGAGGCCGCCACGGATGGCGGCCCCTTATTAGAACTAATTTACTTTGTACCAAAATCATCTGAAAACAGACTTAATTGACTTATTTTAAAAGATTTTACATCTCTATCACTGATAACATCTTTTTGTTCAATTTCTCCACAAAGCAAAGGGGATTTCTTGTTATACTTTGCAGCATTCTTCTTGACAGTATTAAGGCTATGATTGGCATAACAATACTTACAACCATTCAGACATGTATTATATAAACCTATATCAATACTGGATACACATCCACACTCTAATCGTTGATTCTTATCTTTTTCAACATCAATAGGACAATCAATTATTCGAGAAATTAGTTTGGCATCAATACAACTCGCATGTGTAATACCAAAGTCTATGAGTTCAATATCTTCTGCACAGGTATCCATTTTCAAGTCATAATTAGCAGCAATCTTTGACAATGATTCAGCAAGCATTTTCTTATCAGATAATTGCATTGGTGTGATATTCAAATCTCTAATGTTATTGTTAATTTTGCTATAAAAATCCATAAAACTAATTGTGCACTTTTCTGTATACCCACTAAGAAGCTTTGCAAATTTTTCAAAATGCTCAATATGATATAGAATTGTATACTTATCGCTAAGAAAAATCGGATCGTAACGCCAAATAACTTTTTCTCGACCTATTTTGTCCGAAAGTCTTTTAAAAGTCTCTATCACTTCGGTAGCTTTTGGGGGTAGATTTGCTTCTACATCTTTATCATAGGAATTAAGTGTGAATTGAAAATAATATTTATAATCTTGTAGATGATCAAGCTTTTCTAACATTGGTTTAGGGTTTTTTGTCCAAAACACAATACAATCTACAATGTTTGGAGATAAATCAATCCTACTAACCTGATGAATATTCATCGGATTACGAACTAACACATACTTTTCTTTTATACGGTTGAAAAACCAATCTGAATAATATGTTGGTATATCAGTCCTTCGACTTGCACTTATAATCAATTTAATTACCTCTCTCAAATGATATTACTTGGTATCTTATAGTGGTTGGCTTTAGAATTGGCCAACGGGTTAGCAATGTCTCACAATCACAATAACAATTTTCTCCATTTTCAATATAAGACTTACATAGTTGGTTCAGTTTTTTAATTATCTCTATTGCTTCTGAAGGAAATAAAAAATCACTGTCATAATATCTGATTCCCTTAGTCTCATCACTAAAGTAAGTATATACATTATATCTGTCATCTGTAAAATAACCATTTCTTTCTAAAGCAGTTAATATTCGGTTTGTTCTTGAGATATCTCGTTCCATACTATATTTGTCTACTCGTAGAGAAATTAACATATGAAAATTATCTTTACTAATCTCTTTGTTCTCAAAACTATTGCAAATAAGTTCAAAATCGTCATCTGAGAATTCACTTATTGACTTAGGAAATATATAAACATCATAGCCCAAAGTCGGGGAATCACTAATCCAACTTGCACCGTTTTCTTGTTCGAACCAAACGTTATCACGTTTTCTAGCCATAAATTTATATTCCCAATTAACAAGATCTAATCCGATATATGTAACTTCACATTTTCTTTGACCCGTTTCTTTCAGTGCTTGTAACAGTGACCAGTAGTCAATAATTGTTCCACATCCTAACGATAACAAAGAAATATTATCTGGGAAATGCTGTCTTTTAAATAAAGATAAATACATATGTTTATACTCAAACGCGTAAGCAAAAGCATATCTAAGTAAATATAATTGTTGTACGTGAGATATTGAATAGTCTGGGATAAGACCTGCGTTAAAATTTACATTCTTTAAATCACATAGGCATGGTCTACCATTCAAAGTAAGCGTCAAACAGCCCCGCACCTTATTTAATGTTGGTATTAATAAAGTCCTTCATCAGCAACACTTTTTACCTTGTTATACTGCTTTCTGATCAGCCGTTTAAATTCGGTGTCTGACAGTCCGT
>JAAYGX010000147.1 GCA_012735585.1 Tissierella sp. | reverse complement strand
ATTAGCTCCATTGTCTGAGAAGTTAAACATACTAGCTCCACCAGCTATTTTTGCAACTAGATTTCTATTGACCTTACTCTTAGATATTTCCTCTACCATCATAGGTAAGGCTAAGTCTGCAAATTTTTCTGGTTTCATATCCCTAGTAAAAAAGGTACTATCTGGTAGCATGATATGGCTTAAGCCACCTTTTTTGGTCACTTTGTCATATATGGCTACACCTACACATGATCCTAGCCCTAATGTTATCAGTCTATTGGGAGACACCGATACTTTATAATCTGATATTCCTACTCTTATTTCTTCTGCCATACCCATAGCACCTATCATTTATCATCAGATATTAAATTCAACTCATTCTCTTGGGCTCCAGTAAATATCTTGTCTATATCTAGAGTTACTATAATATCTCCATGTGATTTAATAAATCCAATTATGTATTCATTGGATATCTCCACATCTATTTCAAAATCTTCAAGTTGAGTAGGTATAAAGTCTCTGATCCCGATGATGTCATCTACAACTAATCCAACTAGTCTTTCCTTCCACATAACGACTATGATCTTGGTTTCTATTGTTTGAGTAAAATTTTTGTTATAAAGTCTTTTTGATAAATCTATGATAGGTAGTATTTTATTATTGTATTGAATCACTCCTATAAAATACTCAGATGTATCAGGTAGCTTCTTAGGCTGCTGAAACTCTATGATCTTATCGACTTTAGACACATATAGTGCAAATTTCTGATCGTTATTTATAAAAACTATATATTGTTCTTGTTTCATTTACGACTCCTCCTATAGATATATAATATATATATCGACTATACCCTAAAAATAATTAATATGAAAAAAGATTTCCTTTGAAGGAAATCTTTTTGTGTTATTTACTGTCTAAGTAATACTAGCTACTCTATTAACCAAAACTTGCTTATTTAAAGTACCGGATACTGAAAGAAAGCATAAAATATCACTTCCTAATACTCTTTATCTTCCCTACCTCTTTTACCTTCAAGACTATACATATACCGAAATAAACTACTACCCCCACTCCAACTGACAGTAGTAGTAATATTAGTTCTATAAGTTTATTTACCCCTATTAAAGAGCCTAGTTTAAAGTATATTAGATATACTACCACTCCCATAATTACAGCTGCAAATAAGGTTTTTCCCAATGTAATTAACATATCCTTCATGCCTATTTGTCCCATTTTCTTTCTTAAATCTATGAATAATAAAACAGTGGTAAATATAGCAGATATACTTGTAGCTAATGCTAGCCCATTATGGTCCATGAATCTTACGAAAAGTAAATTTAGGACTACATTCAATATTACTGCTATAGCACCATTGATCATAGGTGTCTTTGTATCCTGAAATGAATAAAACACCTTGTTCAGCATCAGCCTCAGGGATGACCCTATCAATCCTACTGAATAATAAAACAATGCACTACTGGTCATTGCAGTGGCTGCACTGTCAAAAGCATTTCTTTCAAAGAATATACGAACTACAGGCTCTGCCAGTATCATTATCCCTATAGTCGCAGGCACAGTTATTAGTAATATAATATTTATCCCTTCATTGAATATCCTTTTTACCTGAGAATCATCTCCATGGGAAAATGCTTCACTTAACATTGGAAATACAACTGTTGTAATGGCCATCACAAAGACAGATATGACCATTTCATTGATTCTCTGAGAGTAAGTTAGTGCCGAGATACTACCTTCTACTAATTCTGATGCCAAGGTTTTGTCGATAACTGCGTTTATTTGTCGTACTGCCGATCCTAATAATACTGGAAGTACTAGCATCATAGCCTTCTTTAAATAAGGATCATACAGATTGACATTTAAAGAATATCTATAGCCTGAATGTCTAACAGCCGGTACCAGTATCAAGAATAGTGTAGAGGCTGCTATAACGCTTACAACCATCAATACTGATATATCCGCATTCTTGGCAAAGAAAAGCAAATATATTAAGAAAACAGCATTATATGGAATACCCATAATCGCATGTGGTCCAAAGATTTGATTACTTTGTAAAAATCCCGAAAAGACATATGTAATTCCTAAAAATATAACGATAGGTAGTCCTATTCTATTGAGCCTAACTGCTGCATCAAACTGTTCACCCTCAAATCCCTTTGCTAGTATTTTAATAAGTATTGGAGAAAAAACAAAAGCCAATATAGAAAGTATCACCGTTATAAATACTACTATATTTAAAATATTGTTCAGATATTTCCGTTGGGCCTTCCGGCCACCTCTTCCTCTGATTTCAGAGAATATCGGAATCAATGTGGTGTTTAGAGCTGAACCTAGGGTTCCCATTATAATAACTGTAGCTGTCATAGCTACGAAATAGGTATCAGTTTCCACACCAGAACCATATTTCGAAGCAATCATCACTTCTCGAACAAATCCCAAACCCTTACTAATCAGTGTAAATATAGCTATCATAGCTGCTGATTGGGCAACATGCTGTTTTTTTGTCATCTATATATCCCTCTTCTATTCGTACTATTGATTATATAATTATAACATATTCGGCATAGAGATTCATAGAATTTTGTCATCCTGCCTGTACCGGTGTCTTTGCGGTGAGCTTCAGCGAAGGAGCTTATCTTTTCAGCACACTTAAGATTCTTCGACTACGTCCCAGAATGACAGATTAAAGGATAAAAAATAAGCCGCGGTAGTGAATACCGCGGTCTATATATTAACCTTATCTGCTATTTTATTATATCCATCCAATATAAAATTATATGGAGGATCATCTAGTTGATCCTTTGAAATTTCTATCGTAATTGTTTGATAGGTAATCACCTGTATCACGTTCATGTCTGGATCTGGTGATTTTATATCTACAATTATCTTGTACCCTTCTTTGCTTCTTACAATATTAGTTATATCCATAGAATAACCTGGAGTCGGGAACTGTTTTGTGATTGTAATTAATACCTTATCCTTATCATTGGTTACAACAATCTCTTCTTGATTATCGAAAGATTGAACAACACCTAAAACTTCGAAGGATATATTATTCAAATTTTCCAATACCCCCTTTACTCTTTGTAGAATTATCACTGCTTCTGCTTTGGATAACTCTCTATCTGGAGAAAACTGGCTTCCTGAATCACCTTTGACTATCCCTAATTCATTTAACACTCCAAGTAATCTTATGCTACTTGGCCCCATTGTAGAAGTATCATTAAATGGAACGACATAAATATCATCAAATTCTAGACCAAGTTCATCTACAATTTGTCCAAAATAATGAATCATATCTCTTCTTAAAAAACCTGTACCCTCATTTACAGCTGACACCTCATATCCATAACTAGAAAGTAAGGATGCTGTCGAAAGTCTAAAATCATGTCCGGATATTGATTCACTAGGATTAAAGGCCTCAAAATTATTCCTAGCTAAATAAGGAAAGTAATAAGCCAAAAAAGATTTATCAATCATTCCATTAGACCAATGATTATGTAGTTTACCCTCCATATCTCCGTATGCAATAGACGAGCTGAAAACCAAGACAAAAATCAATAATATAATAGAAACCTTCTTCACCTAATACCACCCCTTATATTAATCTTATCATAATTATACCCCTTTTATAACATCTGAATATTACAATTTAGTTACAACCTTGATTTGCACCCGCAGGGAGTTATTTGGGAGTACTGGATGTGCAACCTCTATTTGAACCCGCAGGGAGTTATTTGGGAGTACCCGAAGTGCAACCTCTATTTGCACCTGCTGGGAATAAGATTCTTCGCTATCGCTCAGAATGACTAAATAGACTTTTTCAATGAATTCGGGGTGGTCTTTGACCACCCCTTCTTTACTATTAGTTTGGTATCAAAATTACTTGATCTGGGAATATTAGATGTGGATTTCTTATATTATTAAACTTAGCTAATTCTTGATAAGTTGTATCAAACTTTATAGCTATTCTAGATAACCAATCCCCAGGTTTTACTACATATTTTGTCAGTCCTTCCTCAACTTCTTCTACAGGCACAGGCTCTGGTTCTACCTCTGGTACAGGCTCTATTACTGTTTCAATAATTCTACCTTCTACTTTTGGATCTATTTCACCAGCTGCTCTTATATAATCAGCAAGGATTTCTGATAGTAGACCATATTCTGCTAATATAGTAGCATCAGCAAACATCGTATATCCGTCTCCACCAGCACCCATAAAGTCATTAGTTACTAATTTGTATTTAGCATCTAAATCTATAGGGTCCTCTCCCACTTTTACTTCTATCACCTTATTTTCCTCACCAGTTGTATCTATTACAAAACTCATTCCTGCTACATGAGGGAATTTACCTGCTGCTTCAGGATAAGCATCTACACCAAAGTTTAGTGCATCAACTATTGTTTGACCAGATACTTCAATAACTACAGGGTAATTTGTAAATGGGAATGTAGTCAATATATCCCCAAGGGTAATATCTCCTTCAGCTATGGAAGCTCTGATTCCTCCGCCATTTGTAAGGGCTACATCAGCACCACTTACTTCAAGCATAGCATCCGTAATTAGATTTCCTAGATTGGATTCCCCAGCTCTAACTACTTCTCTTTCACCAACTAATGGAGCCTTAGATACACCTACTACCTCCTCTAATACAGCGTTATTATTCGCTTCGATTTTCTCAAGTTCAGCCACTATTTCCGGATCTAAAGCTACTTCAGCTGTAGCCTCATGATCTAATAATTTGGCAGTTTTACTAACTATATTGCCATCTTCTATCTTAACCTCAACGATACCTACCATCTTAGTCCATTCGTGGGCTTGAACTATTAAAGTATCCCCTACCAGCATTCCTTCAGGTAATGTACTATGACTGTGACCATCTACTAATATATCTATGCCTTCTACTTTTTTAGCCACATCAATACTAGTAATCTCTGACTCCTCATCTATACCTAGATGAAAAAGACCTACAACGATATCAACCTTATCCTCTAATTCCGCTACCATTTTTTCAGCCGTAGCTATTGGGTCTTCAAATCTGATGCCTAAAGTATTATTAGGATGAGACTTTACCTTTGTTTCCTCAGTAGATATACCAAAAATACCAACTTTGAATCCATCAAACTCTTTAATAATATATGGTTCAAAATCTGATGTACCATCTTTTTCCTTAACAATATTTGCTCCTAAAAATGGAAATTCCGCCATTTTATCTAATTCTACTAATCTGTCATAACCATAGTTGAACTCATGATTGCCTGGAGTCATAGCGTCAAATCCCATGATGTTCATCAATCCCACTACAGATTCTCCACTACTTAATGTAGCCAATGTAGTACCATGGACAGTATCTCCAGCATTTAATAAAAGTACATTTGGATCTTGCTCTTTTAAATCTTTAACAATTGTTTGAAGCTTCTCATGTCCAATTACACTGTCATCACCCTTCACATGTCCATGAACATCATTGATATGGACAATAGTCAAGGTACTGGCTTCAGTTTCTGCAAAAGCCACTATCGGTGCTGCGCCTATGACTACTCCTAGGACCAAAGCCAAGGAGACAAATAGGCTAAGAACTTTTTTACTCCTGAAATTCATTTAAACAACCCCCTTATTTTTTACTCAATATACAAATACCCATTACTTTTTAGAAATAACTAAAAATTCTATTAATAAATTATTCATTAAAGAGGCAGTGTATGCCATTAGAATAATTTTTGTTTATTTGTAGATTTGTAGGGGTAATAGTAGATTGCAACCATTGGAAATGCTAAATTTTATGTTTATTTATATTAGTAAGAATTTAGATGAAAATTAAGGGGGAATGTTAATGGACGAAAAGAAAAAACTAACCACGGTGACAGGTGCACCTGTGGCAGATAATCAAGATGTGATGACAGCTGGATTAAGAGGACCTATGGTACTTCAAGATGTTTGGTTCTTAGAAAAACTTGCACATTTTGACAGAGAGGTAATTCCTGAAAGAAGAATGCATGCCAAAGGTTCAGGAGCATTTGGAAAGTTTACAGTAACACATGACATCACAAAATATACTAAAGCTGCTATATTCTCAGAAATAGGCAAGGAAACTGAGATGTTTGTACGTTTCTCAACAGTAGCTGGCGAACGCGGAGCGGCAGATGCAGAAAGAGACATCAGAGGGTTTGCACTTAAATTCTATACAGAAGAAGGAAACTGGGATCTAGTAGGTAACAATACACCTGTATTCTTCTTTAGAGACCCACTGAAATTCCCAGACCTAAACCATGCTGTAAAGCGTGATCCTCGTACAAATATGAGAAGCCCTACAAATAATTGGGACTTCTGGTCATCATTACCTGAAGCACTACATCAAGTAACTATAACCATGAGTGATAGGGGTATTCCACTATCATACAGACATATGCACGGTTTCTCATCCCATGCATATAGCTTTATCAATGCACAAAATGAGAGACATTGGGTGAAATTCCACTTCCATACCCATCAAGGTATCAAAAACCTAACCGATGAAGAAGCAGCAGAAATCGTAGGTGTAGATAGAGAAAGCCATCAAAGAGACCTATACCAAGCAATAGAAAGAGGAGACAATCCTAAATGGACTATGTTTGTTCAGATAATGACAGAAGAACAAGCCAATCAAATGCCATACAACCCATTTGACTTAACAAAAGTATGGTACAAAAAAGACTTCCCATTAATAGAAGTAGGAGAATTGGAACTTAATAGAAACCCGGACAACTACTTCCAAGATGTGGAGCAAGCAGCATTTAATCCAGCAAGTGTTGTACCTGGAATCAGCTTCTCACCAGATAGAATGTTACAAGGAAGACTATTCTCCTATGGAGACGCCCAAAGATATAGACTGGGTGTAAACCATCATCAAATTCCAGTGAACAGTCCCAAAGCAGCTAAATATGTAAATAGCTTCCATAGAGATGGACAAATGAGAGTAGACGGAAACCAAGGTTCAAAAATACATTATGAGCCAAATAGTTTTGGCCATTGGCAACAGCAACCAGAATACGCTGATCCAGCACAAGCTGCATATGGAGATATCATGAGATATGATTTTAGAGCAGATGATGACGATTATTATACTCAACCAGGAAAACTCTTTAGACTAATGTCACCAGAACAGCAACAGGTACTATGTGAAAATACAGCAAGAAATATGGAAGGCGTACCTGAGTTTATCAAACTAAGACATATAGAAAACTGTGGAAAAGCAGATCCTGAATACGGTGCAGGAGTAGCAAAAGCAATGGGCATAGAATGGCAAGCAGCAACTGAATAGAAATGATAAAGGAGTGTTAACCCAGATTAATTGGGGCTAACACTCCTTTTTTTGTATGTCATTCTGGGATATAGTTCAGGGATCTTTGATGTAAGTATGTCATCCTGAGGCATAGCCGAAGGATCTTGTGAGACAACTACCTTTAAGATCCTTCCCTTTGTTATTTGCTACTAGCTATGGCTTTTGATAGTTCAGTGATACTATCCGAAAGCTGATTTAGCTTGCCCTCTATTCTTACCAGTAAATATACAGAAACGGCAATAGGGAATCCTAAATTAGCAATGCCAGAATATATCTCTTCCACCTATATCACCTCATTTTCTTGATTGTCATAGTGATATTCTTCCTTAATTATATATAGAATTCATTAGGGCATTTTACTATTGACCTAGAACTTAAGTTTTGATATTATATAGGTAAAAGAAATAGAACATACGTTTACAATTGCAAAAGGAGGCAATAGAGATGAAGAGAATAATAGAAAAGGGAATCCAAGCAATACTACCAGTATATGTAAAGGACAGGGGAAATTGTACAGTTATATACACTAAAGAAGACGAAGTAATACTGGATAAAACAATCAAAACAACAATTTTAAATCTATGTAAGTATTATCATTTGGATTTAAAAGCATCAAATGAAACATACGGAAAGCTTTTATCTATTAAAAAATATCCGCCAATTCCATTTACATATAATCAAATATTTATACCAATAAAAGCAAGAATACCCATAGGCAAACATGACGGAGCCTATGGTTATGTAAATATCAACTCAATAGAAAATATCTCTCAAACAAAATCAAAGGATCATTCCTTACTATATCTTAGTGATAAAAGAACCATAGAAGTATATAGTAAAGACACCACTGTTCTAAAGAGTATAAGTAAAGGTGAGGTCATTAAGAAGATATTAGCCAATCAAAATACACCAATGATTCACGAAGAGGAAAACCTTTATTTAGCAGAAGAAAAGGTAGCCACTAAAAAAGATATCGCTATGGTATATAAAGAGATTATGCGTATAAAAAGCATATTATAAAGCGGAATAAAACTAAATCGGTCTAAATTAAATGGAATCAACGGGAATATATGTTCCATTTCCTTTGATTCCATTTTTTTAATTCTTAATTCTATATTGTATATTAAACTTACCTAGGAAAAACGGAAGGGCCCTACTCACGGAGGAAGACAAATGTACAAAGAATTAAATGAATTATTAATAAAAGCAAAGAATGGTGACACAGATAGTGCGGCCCAGATATTAAATAGGGTTCAAGGCCTCATATTTAATAGTATACAAAGATACTATAACGATAGAAATGAATACGAAGATTTAATTCAAGAAGGAAATCTAGTAGTACTACAGGCAATAGAAGATTTTGATGAAAGTAGAGGTGTGTATTTTTTAGGATATTTAAAGACCATGTTAAAATACACTTATTTAAACAAGCATAACATAAAAAGACATCTATCCCTAAATGTAGCTGTAGGAGATGATGGAGAAAATGAGTGGGTGGATGTGTTAGAGTCAGATGAAGAAGGCATCATAGAAAGATTACTAAAAATAGAAGCAGCATCAGAGCTTAAAGATGCCCTAGAAAAATTAACAGATAGACAAAGAGAAGTAATCATGGCCTACTATTTCCAAAGATTATCTATAAATGATATATCTAAAAGACTGGGGATTACCTATAGAACAGTAGTCAATACCAAGACTAGGGCTCTAGAGAAACTCAGGGAGTGGATGTAGGTTTAAGGACAAGGCCTCTAAATAATATATTATTTAGAGGCCTCGTTTTACTTTCTCCTTTTCAACTTAACATCTGGTTCACTAGGAATCTTAAATAAAGGTATATATCTATCAAGTCCAGTTAAAGTCAATAACATTATAGAAGCAACTGCCACTATAGCCATAAAATTATATTTGATGATATCCGTAGCTACAAACTGATACAATGGATAATCTGTATTTGCAATCCCTACAAAATAGACCACATAAACATGCCATGGTATTAATTGTGAGCCAAAAACAGCTAATGCATCAGAAAAAGTAGCATTTCTTAAGGCTAAAGTATACATATCTTCTTTACT
>JAAYGX010000146.1 GCA_012735585.1 Tissierella sp. | reverse complement strand
TAATCAATAGCTTTAATATTGGAAAAGTATATATGCCCAAGGTAAACCATACAACAAAGACATACGAAGATGTATTATTAGCAATTCAAAATAAAGGATTAAAAATAACTGCTCCTACTCCTGGATCTACATTCAATTTAGGTCAAGCAAAATTCACTATATTAGCTCCTAACAGCAGTAGCTATGAAGATTTAAATAACTATTCAATAGTAATAAAAATGGAATATGGCAATAATTCTTTCTTATTTACTGGAGATGCTGAAGATATTTCTGAAAATGAAATGATAAGTAAAGGTTTTGATTTATCTGCAGATGTATTAAAGGTAGGTCATCATGGTAGTAGTTCATCTACTACACAAACATTCTTAAATAAAGTTAATCCAAAATATGCAGTTATCATGGTTGGTAATGATAATTCCTATGGTCACCCACACGAAGAAACAATGAATAAGCTAAAATCAAAGGGTATAACAGTATACAGAACTGATGAAAATGGAACTATTATTGCTATAAGTGATGGGACAAATATAACATTTAACACTAATCCAGGATCTTATACAAGCAGAGGAAATGGAAGTACATCAAGCAGTGGAACTACTTCTAGTAATTCTAGCTCAAAAACAACAACTAGTAATTCTAATAAAACATCTTCTGGATCTTCTACTACAGTTGTAACACCATCGACTTCTAACACAAATACTGCTAATAGAACAGTATATTGGACACCAAAAGGAAAATCATATCACTATACTGCTCAATGTCCTACTCTATCTAGGAGTAAAACAATATTAAGTGGTCCATTATCCTCATGTCCAAAATCAGATCCATGCGATAGATGTACTTATTAGGAGGGACTTTTATGAAAGTTACAATTGATAGGTTTGAGGGAAATTTTGCTATTGTTGAATTAGAAGATAAATCCACTGTGGATATGCCTAAAAGGTTAATACCTGAAGGTGCAAAAGAGGGAGACGTGCTCAGCATTGAAATTGATACAGATGAAACTAATAAGAGAAAAGAAATTATTAAAAAGCTAATGGATGATTTATTTGAATAGAACTCTATAACGAAACTGACAAGGACCTACACGTAATCATGTAGGTCCTTACATAAACATTTACCTTGTAACGTATGTAAGCCATAAAAAATGCAATTATTAAACTAAACGGCAACTAGGAAACAAGATCTAAATATAATGATTTTGGTCCTTTTATAAAATCAAGTGAAAGAGAGGGATTTGTATGGAAGTTGTAGATTTTAAACTAATAAAATTTAAAGCCGAAAAATGGCGAAACTTAAAAGATATTGAATTCCCAATTGGTAATAAACTTACTCTAATTTCAGGACATAATGGAGTTGGAAAATCTAATTTATTGGGTCTTCTAGCTTCATCATCTGGACTAAGACAATCTAATTTGAACTCAAACTTCCATCCAGAAATATACGATTTTTTTTATATAGATAAATCTGAAATGGAGAATGACTATAAATGCTTTAATTTTTATAAAGCTAAATTAGATAATGGAGATGATTATTTTTTTACAAAACGCTTAAGATTAAAAGATGATACAATAGATAGGGGACAAATCAGAATAATTCCAGAAACCTATAAATATCCTTTGTCAGATACTAGATCAATATCATATTTCAGAAATAAGGTTCGAGATGACATAAAAGTAGGGCCTGAAGCTCGCGTTAGTATGCCTACTTTAATTTTAAGTTTATCTAGACTTCTCCCTCTTGGAGAAAGTAAAGCTGACTATAGTAAAGTAGCAAGAAATGCTAGTATTTTTGAATATGAAGCTAATTCTAAATATAAGGAATGGTACAATACAGTACTTCCTAACTCTATTGTTGACGACAATCTATTTAAAATTGAAAAAGAAGCTACTAATTCAAAGAATTATTCTATGAATATAGTTAATACTATGCCTTTAACACAATCCGTTGGACAAGATAGCTTAAGTAACATAGTACATGCTTTAGTGGAATTTTATCTATTAAAGAAAACCCACGGGTATATAAGCGGCCTACTTTGTATTGATGAAGTAGATGTTTCATTACACCCTGACGCTCAAATTAGGCTAATCAGTCTATTGGATTTAATATCAAGTGAATTAAATCTGCAAATTATTTTAAGTTCACACTCTTTGACTACAATAAAAGAAATATCTAGACTAAAAGATAGGTCAAATACCGATTATAGTTTAGTATACCTAAAAGACTCTAATTCCCCTTATGTATCTAAAAGGAATGACTATCAATCAATTAAACTAGACTTATATGAAAAAATATATAGGCCAGTAAAACCTAAAATCAAAGTATATTTTGAAGATGACATGGGATGCGAAATATTTTTATTACTAAAAGATGTATATTTCCAACTTATTGATTCAGATTCTATTTCAGACAATTATAAACAAAGTCTAAAGAATTTAGAACCTGACTTTAATATTGTTGAGTTAATACCAACTTCTATCGGTTGCAATACAGTATTTAGCTTAATAGAAGCAGATAAATATTTCCAGAGCGTTTGTTTTCTACTTGATGGCGATGCTAAAATTAGTAAAGATCAAAATAATCATGAATGCTATTTAAGAAAAAAGAAAACCTATAATGAGTTTTTAGATAATGAGGTCACCCCTGGAAGATATTCACACAAAAAAAGTTATGATAATGTAATATATCTTCCTTCTTACTTTCCACCAGAATTCTATTTATACAGAATTATTTATAAATATATTAAAAATATCAGTTCACCTGATTATTACATGTTTTGGCGTAATTTAGAAGACATTACAGTCCATAATTATACTTCTACTGCATTATCAAGAGAACTTAGAATTAGTGATTTTAACTCTTCGGGAGATAATCTAACAATTGATGTTCTTAAGGGAACCCAAATTTCTTCTTTGCTATTAGAATTTTGCTAAGACAGTAAAATACTTGTTGATTATTATTCTAGAGATGAAAATAAAAAAGAATTTTTAGACTTCATAAAAAAGTACTCAGAGGTTATAAAGTATTTAAAAAACAAAAACTACTTAAATTTTATCTAAATACAATAAATACTTTTCATAATAAACTTTCAGAAACATATTAATTAACGTTATTTAGTATAACAGCTATATGGCCAAATCGCATATCAAATGATATAATAAAATATAGGAGGTATATGCTCATGGCCAGGACTCTTTCGCCTCTTCGTTATCCAGGAGGTAAAACCAAATTATACAAATATATAAAAAAATTAATTAAACATAATAATTTATTAGGCTGCACTTATGTTGAACCTTTTGCTGGTGGATGTGGACTAGCTATCCAGTTATTACATACTAATATAGTCAATAACATTATTTTAAATGATATTGATATATCTATTTATGCATTTTGGAAAACTGTACTTGATGATAGTGATAAATTAATAAAAAAAATTATAGATACTCCAATTACAATGGATGAATGGTATAAACAAAAAGAAATACAAGATAATAAATTTGATGCAGATTTGTTTGAACTAGGATTCTCTACTCTTTTTTTAAACAGAACTAACTTTTCTGGAATAATAAAAGCTGGACCTTTAGGTGGTTATTCTCAAAATGGACCTAATAAGCTTGATTGCAGATTTAATAAAAAAGATATAATAATAAAAATACAACTAATCCACCGATATAAAGAGCAAATCCAATTTTATAATATGGATGCGATTGATTTCTTCGAAATATTAAATGAGATAAATCAGAATGAACTTTTTATATTTTTAGATCCTCCATATTTTGAAAATGGTCCTGGCCTTTACACTAACTTTTATACTGAAAAAGATCATAATAAACTAGCAGAATATGTATCAAATTTGAATCATCACTGGATAGTTACTTACGATAATGTAGATAAAATAAAAGAAATATATAACAAATATAATTATAATTTTAATGAATATTCTTTGAGTTACAGTGCCAACAATAAATATAAAGGTACAGAAATAATGTTCTATTCAAATAACCTTATTCCAGTTAGTTTTTAGTTTTATTATATTTTTAATGTTACTACATAATACAAAAATTAAGAAATATTTAAGGCTACTTAAGGCTACTAAAAGTAGCCTTTTTTATTCCCAATTTTATAATTCTCATTTTTCTTACACTTTAATATATCTATGCTATAATAATATACAAACATATGTTTTGAAGGAGGATTTGTCATGAAAGAAAGACAAATAAAAATAATTGATGAAACTCCTACAGCGGCAATATATGCTAGAAAATCAAAAGCTACAGATAAAGGAGAATCTATAGAAAATCAGATTAGTAGATGTATTTCCCTATGTGAACTCAGAGGATGGGGATATGTGGTATTTGAAGATTATGATATATCTGGAGCTACATTGGATAGACCAGATTTTGATGATATGATGAAAAGAATTCATAGAGGAGATTTTCAGTATCTAGTATGCTATAAATTAGATAGGGTATCTAGATCAGTTAGTGATTTTTCTAATTTAATTAATGACCTAGATTCTATTGGCGTCGGTTTTATATCTATTAAAGAAAATTTTGATTTAACCACTCCAATGGGACGTGCCATGATGATGATCACTGCAGTCTTTGCTCAACTAGAGCGTGAAACAATAGCTGAAAGAGTTAGGGATAATATGATAGATAGAGCTAAACTTGGGAAATGGAATGGTGGTCCTGTCCCCTATGGATTTAATACAGAAAGTGATGTTATCAACTATAATGATAGGACTAAAAAAGTATCTAAACTTGTAATTAATAAAAAAGAAACTGATATAGTCAAGGAATTTTACGAATGGTACCTATCTCCTGGCGGATCTGTTAGAAGTGTAGTAGAAAAAGCAAATGAATTAGGATATAAAACAAAAAATGGATCCTATTGGTCCCATAATCAAGTATCAAGAATACTACAAAATCCTTTGT
>JAAYGX010000013.1 GCA_012735585.1 Tissierella sp. | reverse complement strand
TTGTCCTTGTTGGATTTTTATTTGGATTATATGTAATTGATACTAATGATGTGTGGGGAGCATGTGGATTACATGCTGCATGGAACTTTGCTCAAGGCAATATTTATGGCTTTAGTGTCAGTGGTGGCTCAAGTTCAACTGACACCTTAATGAGTTTTGTTAGTAAAGGAGAAGACATTTTAACAGGAGGTATGTTTGGCCCTGAAGCAAGTATATTTGCTACAATTGTCTTGTTTATTGGGATAGTAGTACTAATTTTAAAAAGACGATTTAAAATGGAGCCCTAACCCATCAAAGAAAACTTTACCAATAATAAGTATAATAGCATATCGAGTTTAGCCCCACCAAATGAGTGTAATCATTAGCAAGGGATTATAACAAAGTTTACTTCAAATCATATTTATTGTGGATGGGTTATATGTAAAGAGAATAAGGTTATAGGATTCACAGTGGGAATCGTAATATCTTCTACTGATCATTACTATTTTAGGAGGATAATTATGTTTTTATTGCAAATGGCAGGATTTCCTGGTAGCGGAAAATCAACAATAGCTAAATTGATAGCAAGGAATACTAATTCTATAGTAATTGATAGGGATATAATAAAAAGTTCCATGCTAAATTCAGGAATAAAAGATCAATTGCTTGCAGATGCTTCTTATTTAGTAGTATTTGACCTAGCAGCATATTATTTAAAAGAGGGAATTAGTGTAATTATTGATACTCCTTGTTATTATAAGGATACTGTTGATAAAGGATTAGAATTATGTAAGGAGTATGGTTCAGTTTATAAATACATAGAGTGTAAGGTTCACAACTATGAGGAGATAGAAAGAAGGATAAAACATCGTAAACGTTTAGCAACTCAAATTACCGAAACAACAAGGGATATATATAATAATTCTTTTGATAAATCAGTAAAGCCAAGGAATATCCATTGTTTGGAGATTAATACTACATCGGTTTGTGGAACATATGACAGATAACTTTCAAATATTGGAGGAATATCTTGATAAAGGATATACAAAAGAAAACTCTGTATTTTATGCATCATCACCAGAAGAAATAGAGCTTGTGATGTCCGAATTTAGGATTAAACAATTACATAATATTGCCACTGATGGCTTGAAGTTTGTTATTAGAGATACAGTAAATGAACTTAGTGATAGTGACTTCGATAGATGGCTGAACTATCACTATAGGACCTGTGAAGTAAGAAGTTTACTGGGCTATAGTGAGCATTGCTTGTATATAGGAACAAAGTTGTAATATAGGGGGAAAATCATGATTGAAATACCGGAAGCTATTACCTTATCATCTCAAATAAATGAAAACTTAAGAGGAAAAAAGATTATTAAGATTATTCCAAATCAATCACCACATAAATTTGCATGGTATTATGGTGATCCTAGTGAGTACAGTTCAAAATTAAATGATAAAACTCTAGAAGAGGCCAATGCTTATGCTGGTCTTGTTGAAATCAATTTAGGAGAAATTAAGTTATTATTAGGCTATGGAATAAATCTTAGGTATTTTGATAAAGAGGAGAAATTACCACAAAAACATCAATTATTAATACATTTCTGTGATAGCTCTGCTCTTGTTGTATCTGTTCAAATGTATGGTGGGATCTGGTGTTTTAAAGATGGAGAGTTCGACAATATATATTATAAATTAGCCAAAGAAAAGCCCTCTCCCCTATCTAAAGAATTTGATTTTAAGTATTATGAAAATATTATATCCGATGAAAAAGTGCAGAAAAAAAGTCTGAAATTTGTTTTGGCTACAGAGCAACGTATACCTGGACTTGGTAATGGTGTATTACAGGATATATTGTTCAATGCAAAACTTCATCCCAAAAGAAAGATATCAACCCTCTATGATGAAGAAAAAAGGAAACTATATAACTCTATTAGAAATACATTAGATGAGATGGTTACAAAAGGCGGACGAGATACAGAAAAGGATTTATTTGGACATACTGGAGGTTATGCAACAAAGTTGAGCAAGAATACTGTGAAAGCACCATGTAAGATTTGTGGTAATAATATCATTAAAGAAGCTTACATGGGAGGAAGTATTTATTATTGTGAAGGCTGTCAGTTGAAGTAACATTATAGACTGGAAATTTATAGATACCGAAGGAGTAGAGTTCATGGGTAAAATCATATTGTTTAGAGGAAAAGCAGCTACTGGAAAGACATTGATAACAGATATTTTAGGTAAAGAACTAAATATTGCTATTATACGAAAAGATGATATATACGATAGCTTGTGGATGTATCATCTAGAACATTCCACGATTAATAGAATTTCATGCGATATCATGGCAGAAATTATACAAACCAATATAGATACGGATTGTGATTTGATTATTGATATTAGTTTAGCTCATAATCCATATTTAGAACAATTCCTATCTAAAATTGAGTTTAAGGGCTCAAAGCTGTATCAATTCCTATGTATTTGCAGTGATGATAGAGAATGGGGAAATAGATTGAAAAGTAGATTTGATAATCCTAAGCCAAATCAACTTTTTAAAAGTGTAAAAGAAGCGGAAGAACATTATAATCAATATCATACAGAACCTTTTGAACATGAGATTGTATTAGATAGTGCAAAGGACGTATCTATTATTATGGGAAGCATTTATGAAGCATTAAAGAATTAGAGAAGTATTATAAAATTAAAGCTATGGAGTATAGTTAAATTCTATTCTTGATAGTGGTTAATATCAAATGCATATAAATAGAGAGGATTGGTATTATTGTTTAAAGTAAATAAACTTAGTGAAAAGGCAATTAATAAGATTACATATGAGGATAGCCCAAGTTTTTCAGGGATTGTTGCTGGTGAATGTAAAGGTGATATATGGGTTGATGATGTGGAAGATCCTAATATTGCACTGGTTGCATCATTTGCAGTGGGTGGATTTTCAATATTAGGAGAACCAAGTGATGTAAAAACTTATAGTATATTTAAAGATTTCTTGGTGGATGATATGTTTCCCCAATTAATAAGCAAAGGGATTAATTATTTTGAGTTTTCTATTGAGTCAGAGGAAATAAAACCATATATTATAGATATGTTTAGCAATAAGATTATTCAATCTGAATATGAATATACATTTCGTAGAAAAGATAGATATAATGAAATGATTTCAGTACCAGAAGGATATAAGATATTTAAAGTTGATTCTCAGTTTTTAAAGAAATTAGAAAGTGGCGTGTTTACAAATCAAGAGATTTTGGTTGAACGTTTGTTGGAGTCCTGGGATACTTATGAAGACTTCTTAAAAAAGAGTACAGCATTTGTTGCGGTTTATCAAAATAGAATAGTTTCTGTAATTATTGGAACAGCAAGGTTTAAAAATATAATTCCAATTGACATTGAAGTAGAAAATACTCATAGAAAGAAAGGACTAGCACTTACTTTGACACATCACTTTGTAAATGAATGTATAGACAATGGATATATACCCCAATGGGATTGTGTTGAGTCTAATAAAGCTTCAAAAATAGTGGCAGAAAGAGCTGGATTTCAATTCTTAAAGAAGAGCAAGATTTATTGGTTTGAAATTTGAAGTAGAGTTTTTGAGAAATAGTGAATTATTCATGCCTATAACCTCAAATGAATTTGTATTTCTCTTATAATTAGTTTGATAGTATGGAAACTTTACATAACTTATTATTTTTAAGTATTACACAGGGGGAAAGAGATATGATAAAAATTAGATATGCAGAGTTAGAAGATATTGAAAATATGATAGATGTAAATTTAAAAACTTGGAGGACTACTTATACAGGAATTGTAAATGTAGATTTCTTATGGAAATTAGAAACAGAACGAGATGATAGAGTTAAACGAAGTAAGGATAACTTTGGTTAACGTGAAATAGAAGGAAGGAAGATTTATGATTGTGTAGCAATTGACGGTGAAAATGTAGTCGGTATGTTAACTTATGGTAAATGTAGAGAAGAAGATAAACTGGGGTTAAGTAACTGTGGAGAAGTATATGCTATTTATATACTAAAGGAATATCAACAAAAAGGTATAGGGACGAAATTAATTAACTTTGCAATAGAAGATTTAGCAAATGAAAACTATGAAAAATTTATTGTTTGGGGATTAAAAGAGAATCCAAGTGTAGAATTTTATAAGAAAATAGGTGGAGAAATTCGATTTAAAAAAGATATAGAAATTGGTGGACAGATACTAGAAGAAATAGGATTCATGTTTGATATAGATAAACTATTAAAAAATGAAGGAGTTAGCATGTAAATGAATAAATTATTATTAACATTTGTTAATTTATTACCTGAACCTTTATTAATTAAATTTGTTAGGTTCTATGTGGATTTTCAAATAAAAAAACATGCAAGATTAGATGTAAAAGGTCTGGAAAATTTAGATGGTGATTTCAAAAGACCTTATCTGTTTGTGTGCAATCATTTAAGTAATTCAGATGGTTTAGTATTGAATAAAGTGTTGGAAAAAGAGAAAATTATATTTGTAGCTGGAAAAAAATTAGAATCCAATACTCTTACTAATTTAGGATTTAAAATCGTTAGATCAATATCCATATTACCAAATTCATCTGATAGAGATGCAATTAAAAAGATTGTAAAAACAGTAAAGGAAGGTAACAGCATTTTAATTTTTCCAGAGGGAACAAGGAGTAGAACGGGAAAGATGCTCGAAGGGAAAAAAGGGATTCTACTATTGGTAAAACTCACCAATGCACCAATAGTACCAATGGGTATTTGGGGTACAGAAAAATTTATGCCTATTGAGGAAGATATGGGTAAAGAATCTTTTCATGATGCTGATATAAATATTAAAATAGGTGAAGTTTTCAATCTGCCTAAAAAAGCTGATAATGAAACCAAGACGGAGTGGGAGACTAATTGCTTAAATGATATTATGGTAAGAATTGCTGAACTCTTGCCAAAAGAATATAGAGGATTTTATGAGGAGAGAAAGCAAAATGTCAAAGAATAAAAATATTTTCAATAAAAAAGAGCTGCTACCTGAACAGATTGAAGAAATATTACTTATGTTGAAGACACGTTTTGAGAGTAATATGGATAGACATAAGGATATTAAGTGGGTAGAGGTTCAGGCAAAATTAGAAGCTAATACTCAGAAATTATGGTCACTGAATGAGATGGAGATAACAGGTGGAGAGCCAGATGTAGTTGGATATGATAAGGATAAGGATGAATATATCTTTTATGATTGTTCAGCGGAAAGTCCCAAAGGACGCAGAAGTATTTGCTATGACCGTCAGGCATTGGAATCAAGAAAAAAGAATAGACCAGAAAATAATGCTATTGATATGGCGATGGATATGGGTATTGAAATTTTATCTGAAGAAGAATATCAAGGGTTACAGAGACTTGGAGAATTTGATTTGAAGACATCAAGTTGGATAAAAACACCTACTGAAATTAGAAAACTTGGAGGAGCAATCTTTTGTGATCGCCGTTATGACCATGTTTTTGTAAATCATAATGGGGCAGAATCCTATTATGGATCTAGGGGGTTCCGAGGATCATTAAGGGTGTAATTTTCAATAAGGTGACTTAGGGAATCGTGAAATAGAAAGAAGTAATTTATGTGGTATTAAGAGGAGGTAGGTTATTTTATGAAGTATGTAACCAGTGATATTCATGGAAGATTGGATCGTTTAGAAAGACTGATTGATGATATAGACCTTTCTAAGGATGATACTTTATATATTATCGGAGACTTGGTTGATCGAGGGGATAGTCCTATGGAGACCATAGAATTTGTTATGGATCATCCACAGATAGAGGTTATCATGGGAAACCATGATGAGATGATGCTTTATTCACTCAGATATAAAGATGAAAAGCAGATGGAAAGATGGGCAAGGAATGGAAAGGGCCCACTGTTAGGGGTTTTTTAGAACGGAGCCTAGTAGAGCAGGAAAAAATATTGTCTTTTATAGAAGGACTGCCTTATTATAAAATAATAGACAATAAGTATTTGCTTATTCATGCTGGATTTGAGCCCTCGAGACTCTTTGAACATATGAAAAACCAATCTTTAGAACAGGCTTTAGAAGAGCAAAAGGACCGGTTGGTTTGGGTAAGAGATGATTTTATTAAAAATAAAGCTTTAGATAATTTGATAACTATATTTGGACATTCACCTAGAAAATATATTGATAAATTATTTGAAGTAGAATCAAGACTTCCATATGAAATTTGGTTTGATGACACATATAAGGATAAAATAGGCATTGATACAGGTAACTGTTATGAAGACGGTAGAATGGCTTGTCTTAGACTGGATGATATGGAAGTATTTTATATTGAATAAAGGATAGAAGAAACCAAGATGAAAAATTTATTATTTAGGCATTAAAAAGAATCCAGTTGTAGAACTTTATAAGAAAAAAGGTGGACAAATTGGATTTGAAAAAGATAAAAAAATTGGTGAACAGGTAGGAGAAGAAATAGGAAAAAAATTATTAAAAAATTAGGGAGGTAAAACCTGGTAATATATGATTGCTAGGGTTTACCTTTTTATTATTTTTAATTCGTGAAAGATCTGTTGAAGATTATAATCTGTATTGACTTTATAGCGATATAGACATAAGATATATATCAATACGATATATAATTAAAAAAGGAATGATAAAATGATAAAATTTATAATATTAGGTTTTTTAAACTATGGACAATTTACTGGATATGATTTAAAGCAAATGATGACTTATAGTACATCAAACTTCATTAGCGCAAGCTTTGGAAGTATATATCCTGCATTAAATAAACTAGAAAAGGATGGGTTGATAAGTTCAACAAAGGTTGTTGAAAATGGAAGATATAAAAAGAAATATACTATTAATAAAATTGGAGAAGATGAATTTATAAGGTGGTTAGAAGAGCCAATAGATTTCATGAGATCTTATGAAGATATACTTGCTAAAGTATTTTTCTATAAAAAGCTTCCAAAAGAAAGCACTATAAAACTTATTGAACAATTAATTGAGGATATTAATAAAAAAATAAAAGAACTTGAAAAGCTTGAAACTATGATTAAGAAGGAAGCGGAATACTTTGAGATATCAACTCTTTATTTTGGAAGAGATCATTTAAAATTCATGGCTGATTGGTATGGAAAATTTGTAGAGGATATAAAGCAAAGATAAGATAGGGGTGAATCATTTGAAAGCATTGATACTTAATGGTGAAATAAAGGAAGAAAACAGTTTGACAATGATAAATAAAAATATCGAAGAAATACTTGCAGAACAAGGGTATGAGGTGGAATCTATTTTGCTTCGAAAAAAACAGATAGGTGAGTGTATAGGTTGCTTTGGATGTTGGATAAAGACACCAGGAATTTGTGTAATAAATGATTATGGACGGGCTGTTATAGAAGATATTATAAATATGGATGTTGTAATATATCTGACTCCTGTTTTCTATGGCGGATATTCATCAGAACTTAAAAAGGTTGTAGATAGAATAATTCCTCTTATTCTTCCATTCTTTAAGAAAGTTGAGGGAGAAGTACATCATAAGGAACGATATACTGACTATCCTAGAATAATAGCACTAGGCATAATGGTAGATGAAGATAAGGAAATGGAAGAAATATTTAATAATCTCATTAAGAGAAATTCTCTAAATTGGCATAATTCTTTTACAGGAGGAACTATAAAAAATACTACACAAGAAGATATTAAAAATCAATTAAATAAAAGATTAATGCTTGGAGGTAGATAAATGTTAAATGAGAAGAAAGCTTTATTATTAATAGGAAGCCCTAAAGTAAAAAATAGTACTTCTGAATCATTAGGAGATTACTTGCTTGAAGGTTTACATGAAAGTGGATATATATGTGAAAGCCTCCATGTATTATCTATACTCAATAAAAATAAAGAAGAACTCTTAGATAAGGTAAATAGTGCAGACCTTATTATAATCTCCTTCCCACTTTATGTAGATAGTTTACCAACATCGTTGATAAAAGTATTTGAATTAATAGCTAATGATAGAAATACAAAAAAAATCGGCAAAAAACAAAGTTTAATTGCTATTGCAAATAGTGGTTTTCCTGAATCATTTCACAATCACACCGCTCTTAGAATATGTGAAAATTTTGCAAATAAAAACAATTTTATGTGGTTAGGGGGTTTTGCATTAGGAGGAGGAGCGGCAATAAATGGTGTACCTATTAAACAATTAAGTGGTGGTATGACAAGAAATGTAGTAAAAGCTCTGGATATGGCCGTAGCAGCAGTAAGTATCAATAAGAAAGTTCCTAAGGAAGCTGTAGAGATAATGGCAAGAAATTTAATACCTATAAATATATACACCTCTGTCGCCAATAGAGGGTGGAAAGCTCAAGCTAAGAAGTATAAGGTTAGTAGAGATTTATATGATAGACCATATATTAAAAAATAGGGGTGGACTGGTAGTGGTTTCATAATTCAAGAAAGGGATAGAAATCATGATAATAAACTTAATATATAAATATATCACAATTTCAATTATAATAAGCTTGATATTTAGTACCTCTGTATTTTCATCTTTTGTGATTAAAAAAGTATCGAAAAAAAATCGGATAGGTCCTTATCTATTTCAATTCTGGAGTTTAATTGTATTTATAATAATTTGGGAGTATTATAAACTTAATATACAAGTATTTGACTTTTCAAATTTATTAATTTATAGAAATATACTATTAATACTTGTCGCTGTAGTTCCAACTTCTATAATTGCTTATCATGGATCTAAGATTAAGCCAACTTACCAATTTGGGCTAAAAAACTTTTTAGATGGTGCATCAATGGAGATACCTATGAGGTTATTAACTCAAAACTTATTTGCTATTTTTGGTATTAATATGATAATTTATAAATCAATATCGTTAGATATACTTATGAACGCTATCATTTTTATTCAATTTATTATTGTACAAGAAGTTATTCAAGGTAGGAAGATTTCTAGTGATATATTGCCAGAAATTATAGCATCGTTTTGGTTTTCAATATCGGCTGGTATTTTATATAAAGATACAGGCAATATCATAATGCCTATGTTAGCTCATGGATTACAGAGAATGGTTACTTATAACATTCGTAAAGTATTCGTGAAATAGTGGTAACATTTGGGATTACTATAAAATATCACGAAAGATATTTGGATTTGAATATGTGAATGGTGAGAGTAATATGATTTGGACAAATAATTAAACTATATAATATTGATTATTACAAAAATGATAAAATATAGGAGGTTTATATGAATCCTAAGATATATGAATTTGATGCGATTATTCATAAGGTTCCTGATATAGATGGAGCATATGTAGAAATTCCATTTGATGTAAGAGAAGAGTTTGGTAAGGGACGTGTGCTTGTACACGCTACGTTTGACGGAGTGCCGTATGATGGTCAGGTTGTGAGGATGGGTACGCCATGCCATATCATTGGCTTGCGCAAAGACATCCGTTCCAAGATTGAAAAACAGTCAGGTGATATGGTTCATGTAACTTTACGGGAGCGGGAGAAAACATCTATAAAATAAAATACAAAAATGGTTAAATAATAATCAGAAAAGTTATATCGTGATACATGATATATAAATGTTTAGACGAGGAAGATGATAATGGTTTATTTAAAATTTTTTACATTTCCAAATGCAGAGATAGAGTTTAACTTTTTCATTGAGATAAAAAGAACATGCTATGACTCCTTTTATCCATTTCAGGTATTATCAAGACATGGTTTTGAAAAAATTGATTTTGAACCAATTACAATTTTATATGGTGGAAATGGCTCGGGGAAGTCAACAGCATTAAATATAATAGCGGAAAAGGCCGGAATTCATCGCGATTCTATCTTTAATAAGTCCAATTTCTATATGGATTATGTTAATATGTGTACTATGGATTTTTATAGTCATATACCTGAAAATAGCAGAATAATTACCAGTGATGATGTATTTGACTATATGTTAAATATTCGCAATCTAAATGAGGGAATTGATCAGAAACGGGAAGAGATTTTTGAAGAATATTTAGATTCAAAATATGCGAAGTTTCAAATGAAGTCTATGGCAGATTATGAGAAACTTAAAAAGATAAATACTGCTAGAAGTAAAACCCAATCAAAATTTGTAAGAGGCAATTTGATGGATAATATCAAGGGATACTCCAATGGCGAGAGTGGATTTCTTTATTTTACTGAAAAAATTGAGGAAAATGGACTTTATTTATCAGATGAGCCTGAAAATAGCCTTTCACCAAAACGCCAAATAGAGTTAGTGAAATTTATTGAGGATTCAGTTCGATTTTTTGGATGTCAGTTTATTATATCAACCCATTCTCCATTTTTACTTGCAATGCATGGAGCAAAAATATATGATTTAGATGAAAATCCAGTTAAAATAAAATATTGGACGGATCTTGATAATGTACGTATCTATTATGAGTTTTTCAAAAAACATGAAAGGGAATTTTAATATTTTAACGTCAAAGGCCAAGAAGTAAATTTAAATTGATATGGAATAGAAATTAGGATATATAATAGACACAGGGAGACGGTTCTCTGTGCTATTTTTTGAGTAGTAAGATAATTTAAGAAAAAAGAAGGAATTTAAAAGGAATTGTAGAATAGTATAGTAATGATTATTTTTGACTCCTCTAAAAGAAGAACCAGTTTCTTTGTCTTAATAATTAGATAGAAATCAAACTGAAAAGGAGATGATTATTTTGCAACCAATTTTTGTTGGTGGTATTGTATTATTGATAATTCTACTATTCCTAATAATGTGGAGAAGGGTACCCGCTGATAAAGCAATGGTAATTACAGGTCTAAAGAAAAGAGTACTTACAGGTAAGGGTGGTATTTTAATCCCAATCCTTGAAACTTCTTGTACAATATCATTAGAAAATATTTCAATGACTACTGATGTACACGAAGCTCCATCAAAACAAGGAATATTTGTTGATGTTATCGGAACAGCAATCGTAAAGGTAAAGAATGAAGACGATGCAATTATGAAGGCAGTTGAGCAATTTTGTGTAGGTGGAAAAGTAGACTCAACAGTAGGTGTAATTAGCCAGATGGTAGAGCAAATTCTAGAAGGTAAGCTGAGAGGAATAGTATCTACCCTTACTGTGGAGCAAATCAATGAGGATAGGGCATCCTTTGAGCATCAAATTGAACAGGATATCAGAGCAGAGCTTGAAACTATGGGGCTTCAACTGGTATCATATACCATACTAAAAATATCAACACAGGGTGGATATCTTGAAAATAGAGCTATACCACAAATTGCATCAGCAAAAGCAGATGCAGATATAGCAACTGCTGAAAGAAAAAGAGATACTGAAATAAAAACTGCAGATGCAGTAAGAATAGGTGAAAAGGCCAAACTGGAAGCTGATACTGCTATAGCTGAAGCTCAAAGAGATAGATCCATAAAGGTTGAAAGTTTTAGAGCAGAGCAGGATAAAGCAAAGGCTGATGCCGATGTGGCATACAGACTCAAAGAAATAGAAAATGAATCCTTGGTTGCAGAACAACAAGCTGCCCTTGCTAAGAAAAATGCCATAGTTATAGAAGAGGAATTGGTAGCAAAGGTGAAGAAACCTGCAGATGCGAAAAAGTATGAGGCAGAAGTCAAGGCTGAAGCCGATAAGATTGCGGCTATAAAGCTTGCAGAGTCAGAGGCAGAGGCCATTAGGATTAAGGCAATAGCCATAGCAGATGCTATGAAGATTGAAGCCCAAGCGGAAGCTGAAGCAATAAAAGCAAAAGGGTTAGCTGAGGCTGAGGCCATAAAAGCCAAAGGACTTGCAGAGGCAATGGCTAAGGATAAACTAGCTGAAGCAATGGCTAAATATGGTGAGGCAGCAATTGTCGAATTAATTGTGGCAAGAATGCCTGAAATAATGGCAGAGGTTTCTAAACCAATGCAACAGGTAGATAAGATAACCATCATAGATAATGGTGGTAATCAAGGAGCTTCAAAATTATCCAAGGTAGTTACGGATATTGCAGGGAACGGCTTTCAATCCATGAAGGATATGACAGGAATAGATTTGATCGATGTTATCAATAGATTTACAAAGGAAAATGATAATAAGGAGATTATTGAGGAAGAACAAGAAGAAGCATTAGTAGATGCCTAGAGAAAGTTATAGAGGTGAAGTCTGGATTCCAGTAAGGAAAAAATAAATGAATATATTAACAATTATAGTGGAGAGCACTTCTAATAGTGCTCTTTTTATAATTGGTATGGATTATTGGATATGACAAGATTATAAGAATGTAGTATAATTAGATAATATAAATTTCGAAGGAATATGTTATATTTAAGTAAGTTATGAAAGTAAGGGAATTAAAGAGGAGGCAAGGTGTTAACTTGAGCAAGGTATATTTTATTAAAAACTCAGAATCAGATTATAAAAAACTTGGGAAGGATGCTCTGGATATTTTGAAAACTGTAGTTGAAGAAACAGGGCATAGCTTTGAAAAAGAAGTACCTATAAAGGTCCATTTTGGTGAAAAGGGAAATAAGACCTTCATTCCTGCAGAATGTTACGATGAAATTATAAACTACCTAAAGGAAGAAGATATAAACACATCCTATATTGAAAGCAATGTACTATATAGGGGTTCAAGGACTACAACTAAGGCCCATATAGAAACGGCAAAATCCCATGGGTTTACACAGATTCCAATTATAATTGCTGATGGGGATATTGGAACAGAATATGATGAAATAGAGATAAACAAAGAGTATATAAAGAAGTGTAAGATAGGTAAAAGATATGGCGATTTTAAACAATTTATTGTTATGAGCCATTTTAAAGGACATAACTCTGCTGGATTTGGTGGTTCTTTAAAACAGCTTGCAATGGGTTTTGCAGCTCGTAGTGGCAAACTAGAGCAGCACTCTGGGATATCACCAGTAGTAGATGCCGATAAATGCATAAGCTGCGGGATCTGTATTGAAAAATGTGATTTTGATGCTATAGAAATGATAGACACTGCAGTAATTGATGAAGATAAATGTATTGGATGTGCTGGTTGTATAGCAGTATGTCCCGAAGGAGCGATTCGCAATACTTGGGGAGGAGCAAATTTTCTTGAGAAAATTTCAGAATATGCCTACGGAGCATCAAAAAATAAGGATATTATATACATCACCTTCGTACATAATATAACCAAGGACTGCGATTGTATAGGTAGATCAATGGAGCCAATTACAGAAAATATTGGTATTTTAGCAGGAAAAGACCCTGTTTCATTAGATGCAGCATGTCTAGACTTGGTTCAAAAAAGTAGTGGTGAAAAACTATTTGAAAAAGGTAGAGTATCCCTTGAGCATGCAGAAAAAATTGGATTAGGCTCGATGGAGTATGAACTTATTGAAATTGAGTAATTAAGAATTGATGGTAATAAAAAAATTATAAAAATAGGGTAGATGGCAAAGACCGTCTACCTTATTTTTGTGTCAGAAAAGTAATCCATAAGAAAAGAAGGAATTTGGAAAGTTCTATAGAATAGTAAGTATTATGGATATAAAGAAGTCAGACATATACAGATTTTACATAATTTATTTTTTACAACGATTATATAGGGGGAAAGGGACTTGATAAAAATCAGATATGCAGAATTTAAAGATATAGAGCAGATAGTGGATGTAAATTTAAAAACTTGGAGAACTACTTATACAGGAATTGTAAATGAAGATTTCTTGTTGAAATTAGAAATGGGTCGAGATGATAAAGTTAAAAGAAGTAAGGATAACTTTGGTAAACGTGAAATAGAAGGAAGAAAGATCTATGATTGTGTAGCAACGGATGGTGAAAATATTGTTGGTATGCTAACTTATGGTAAATGTAGAGATGAAGATAAGCTTGGGTTAAGTAATTGTGGAGAAGTATATGCCATTTATATATTAAAAGAATATCAACAAAAAGGTATAGGGAAAAAGCTTATAAATTTTGCAATAGAAGATCTAGCAAATGAAAACTAAGACAAATTTATTATTAGGGCATTAAAAGAGAATCCAAGTGTAGAATTTTATAAAAAAATAGGTGGACAAATTCAATTTCAAAAAGAAATAAAAATTGATGAACAAGTACTAGAAGAAGTAGGATTTATATTTGACATCGATAAATATTCGATATCAAATCAATTATAGGGGCCAATATAGTATGCTAAAATTATCAAAGGAAACTCTTATTGAAATAACATAACATATAATCACCCAATAATCCTTAATAGAATAGGCACTGAAATCAATGATAGTAGTGTAGTTGCTGATACTATAATAGCCGCATATTCTTTCTCTTTATTATAACTTTCGCCGAGTATAGAAGTCATAGTGGAAGCAGGCATAGCAGTCATAATAATTACTGTAATCGAGGCTTTAGATATATCTCCTAAGAGTAAAAATATTAGGTATATAAAAACTGGCATAATTATCAACTTTGTGGTAATCCCATAATATATGGTCCAATCCTTTAGATGTTTTTTTGGCTTAATATTTGAAAGAATAACACCAATAATAATCATAGACAAGGGCCCAGTCATATTTCCAATACTATTCATACTTGACAGTAAGGCTTCAGGTAATTGAAATCCAGATATCATGATTATTAGACCAATAAAAACTGCTATAATAGAAGGATTCAATAGTATATTTAAAATTTCTCTCTTTAATTCATTCTTTTGTAAATTACCTTCAAACAATATAATTCCATATGTCCATAAAAATATGACGAAGAACATATTAAAAATAGATCCATATATAACACCTTCTGAACCATAAATAGAATTAAGTATTGGAAAGCCAACATAACCAGTATTAGTAAATACATTGGCAAAATGTAGTATAGTCTTTTTATCATTTTTTATAGGTAATAGTAGTAGGTAGGAGGTGACTATAACTATTATATAGGCAATAAGACTATAAACAAAGGTCTTTAAAATATTGGATTTAATAGTATCGTCATATGTAAATATAAAAGAAGTAGCAATCATAAAAGGGAGTGCTATCTTAATAAGAATATCTATTAAGGCTTTATTGATAGCTTGTGTTATGATTTTTTTCTTGCTACTGTAAACACCGACTAATATCATTATAAATAGTGAAAGAACGCTATTAACAATTGTGGATATTTCCAATTAGACCACCCTCTTTATTTTAGTATTAACTATATTATGGTG
>JAAYGX010000207.1 GCA_012735585.1 Tissierella sp. | reverse complement strand
TTATAGTAGCACACCCGCGCCGTCCTGTCAACGGGACGCGTTCGCATTTATTCCCACTTTCGATTCCCAATCGTCGCTCTTATCCGCCCTTTCCGCCGGCGGCCGGAGGGGGCGGTGCCCCCTTCGGCGGGCCGGGCGTCACCGGCACATTTGACCCCGCAGCGCGCCGCACGGCGGCAAGGGCGTCGGCGCGGCCCAGCCCGGCAGCCACGGCAGCACCAGACGGGACGGCATTTCCAGCGAGTGGGCCACCGCGTTGTCCATCACTTCCGGGATAATGCCAAACGCCCAGCGCTCCCGATTGCCTCCCGGCACTTCAATCGACAGCTTGATGCGCGAACCCGCCCGGAAAACGTGCGCGAACGGGAACAGCTCCACCCGCAGCCGCTCGATCCGGCCCGGCGTCAGCGGCGCCAGGTCGGCCTCCTTGTGGGAGTGGTACGGGCGCAGCGCCGTGGACTGCCCGGGATCCTCCGCCCGGTGCCCGGCCCGCAGCCAGCCCACCTGCACGAAGGTCTCCAGACCGTCCGGCCGCAGCTCGGACAAAACCACTTCCACGTCGGTATCGGCCGTGCTGGAGGCCAGCCACAGCTCCACCGCGGCGGACCCGGCGAAGGCCGTGTCCTCCGCCAGCGGCTCCGACTGAATGTTGCCGGCCCGCGGCCGCACCCGGCGCCCCTGGCCCGCATTCAAAGGGATTTCTCGTACAGTGCGTCGGCGTCCAAAATCGTGACCGTCCGCCCGTGGACGCGGACGATGCCCTCGTCGGCCAGCGCCCGCAGCCGGCGGCTCAGGCTTTCCGGCGTCGTGGCCAGCCGCGCCGCCAGCTCCGCCCACGGGTACGGCAGTTCGAACGTGTCCCGCCGCCCGCCGTCCGCGCGGGCGAACCGCCAAAGCTCCAGGGCGAGACGCTGGCCTACGTCCAGCAGGGCCAAATCGCCGATGGTGCGCTCGGCCTCGGCCAGACGTCTCGCCAGAGCCTCCACCAGCCTCAGGGCGCTGCCGGGCGCAGCACGGAGTTCCTGCGCCACCGCCTCCCGCGGCAGCAAACAGGCGTCGGTGGTGGTCACCGCCACCAGGTCTCCTTCCGCCTCCAGGGGAGTGAGCAGCGCCATCTCGCCGAAAAACCGGCCGGGGCCCAGTTCCCGCACCACTTGCTCGCGGCCGCTGCCGCTGACCCGGGCCAGCTTCAGCAGGCCCGCGGCGACGACGACCAGAAACTCCACGGGCTCGCCCGCCCGGACCAGCACTTCACCCGGCTCCAGACGGCGGTGGTGCATGGCGCGCTGCAGCCGGAGGACGCGGTCCCCCGGCAGCACTTGGAAGATAGGCACCTGGTGAATGCACGACCGAATGTCTTCCATGGGCTCCCCTCCTGCAGGCGGCTGCGGCGCAGGCTTCCCGGCGGCCGCCAGGCGGCGCCGCATTGGCGCCGCCGCCTCCATTCTATCACTTCAGATCGCGTATTCGGCGCGGGCGTCGCCGCCCGCCGGCGCCGAGCCGACCGCGGCGGCCCCGCGCCCGGCGCCCCGGCCGCCCGTGGCCAGCAGGCGCATTCCGTTGGCGATGACCAGCAGGACACTGGCTTCGTGGACCAGCATGCCGAGGCCGAGCCCTACGTGACGGGTCACGACGCCCACCAGCAGCAGAAGAACGGTGCCCACGGCGATGAAAACGTTCTGTTTGATGATGCGCAAAATGCGGCGGCTCAGTTCGACGGCCGCGGGAACTTTTTCCAGGCGGTCGTCGACGAGGACGATGTCGGCCGACTCCATGGCCACGTCGGTCCCCGACGCGCCCATCGCGATGCTGACGTCGGCCGCGGCCATCGCCGGCGCGTCGTTGACGCCGGCGCCGATCATGGCCACCGTCCGGCCCCGGTCCTGCAGCTCCTTGATGGCCGCGACTTTCTCCTCCGGCAACAGCCCCGCCCGGACCCGGTCGATGCCGAACCGGGCCGCGACCC
>JAAYGX010000145.1 GCA_012735585.1 Tissierella sp. | reverse complement strand
TCGATGTTTTTGATTCTGATCATAATCAAATAAGTAGAAGTGATTTTAATATAAATCCTAGAAAATGCATTCTATGCCATAAAGATGCAAGGCTATGTATTAGGGAGAAAAATCATACTTTAGAAGAATTATATTCCAGTATTGAGTCCTTATGGAAAGAATTTAGATGACACAAAGGGAGAATTTTCTTGTGTTATTGGAGGAATATGAAAGCATATGAGTAATAAAAGATATAATACATTAAATAATGAGTTTAAGCGAATCTTTGGTGGCAAAGTGATGAAACTGTCAGTAGATGGTGGATTTACATGTCCAAATAGAGATGGCACCAAGGGCAGTAGGGGTTGTATCTTTTGTGGTGAAGAAGGTTCAGGTGAATTTGCAGGCTCAAGACAAATTCCCATAAAGGAGCAATTAGAGCAACAAAAGGATTTATTATCAAAAAAGTGGAATTCAGACCAATACATCATTTATTTCCAAAACTTTACCAATACCTATGGTACCATTGATAGATTGAGAAGTCTCTATTATGAGGCTTTAGAGTTAGAAGGTGTAGTCGGTATTGCCATAGCTACTCGACCGGATTGTTTAGATGAGGAAGTCATAGAACTTTTAACAGATATAAACAAAAAGACATTTCTTTGGGTTGAATTAGGCCTTCAAAGTATCCATGAAAAAACTGAAAAATTCATAAGAAGGGGCTATCCCTTATCCCTATATGATAAGGCTATAGATGAATTAAAAAGGAATAATATAAGGGCCGTTACCCACTTAATCATAGGGTTTCCAAATGAATCCAAGGATGAAATCATTCAATCAGTAAAACATGTGGCAAAAACCAATACTTGGGGCATAAAACTACATTCCCTATATATCCAAAGAGACACGGATTTATATAATTATTATATTAAAAATCCATTTTCTATAATGACCATGGATGAATATATAGATATTACCATAGAATCCTTAGAACGAATACCTAAATCTATGGTGGTTCATAGAATTACTGGTGATGGAAAGAAGGACTTATTAATAGAGCCTACATGGAGTCTAAATAAATTGAAGGTACTAACTTCCATAGATAAAGAATTAAAGATAAGAGACACCTTCCAAGGGAAATTGTTTGACACTTAATTTAAAATGTGAGATTATTATATTAATATTTTGAAAATTAAGGAGGAGTTATAATGGGAGATCATAGAGCAATTGGAGTAATAGATTCAGGTGTAGGTGGATTAACTGTAGTAAAAGAACTACAAAAGCTACTGCCACAGGAGGATATCATATATTTTGGGGACAATGCAAACGTTCCCTACGGAAATAGATCGGAAGAAGAAATAGCCGATTTGACAAAGGCTATGATTGATTATTTAATTGAAAAAGATGTTAAACTAATTGCTGTGGCATGTAATACCATATCAACAATTGTGGACAAGTACTTCTCTGACTATGAAATACCTATAGTGAGTATCATAGCACCTACTGCTAATTATGTAGTAAAAAACAAGCTAAATGAAGTAGGAGTTATTGCAACTAATTTCACTATTCAAACTGGTGCCTATGACAAGTTGATTAAGGACAAGGATATCTCTGTAGAAGTTACTTCAGAAGGCAGCCCTAATCTTGCAACCTTAGTAGATAGTGCTGATTTTACAGATGATGAGGTTCGCCAGCTAGTATCTTTACATATGAAGAATATATTATCTAAAAAAGATCTTAAAGATATTATATTGGGATGTACTCATTATCCAATAGTAGTAGATAAATTCCAAGAATTCGGACCTGGAATTAACTTTATCAATCCTGCTTATGAGCAAGTTCTATATATAGACAAGCTTTTAGATAAAATGGATGGCAAGATTATTGACGGCAATTCAAGCTTTACTGTATATACTTCAGGAAAGAGAGATGCTTATCTTAAAATGGTAGATTTATTAGCCTTAGATAAGCCGGATAATATAATGGAGTTAGGCTTAGAATTACAACAATAGGGCTTTTGTTTTAAGGAATTAAATACTAGTGACCAGAGGTTCTTCTATGATCCTCTGGTCTTATTCATTCATATAATGATGTTTAAGACATAAGAATTGAAGGGTGAGAAAGATGGAGTTACTAATAGGATTTTGCTTGTCTTTTTTTATTTTATTATTTGGCGTATTTAAAGGGATTTTTATAGGATATAGTATTACTCTTAGTTTTTTTATATTTGTCACTATAGCGATTAGGATGGGACATAGTAAAAAGAACATTATGATTAACGCTTGGAATGGTGGTAAAAGTTCTTTTGTAGTATTGAAGATATTCATGCTGATAGGTCTGGTAACTGCATCTTGGTTGATTTCAGGGACTATTCCAGCCATAGTATATTATGCTATGAAAGTTATGAACCCAAGATATTTTGTTGTCTTTACTTTTGTAACTACTTCCTTAGTATCCTATATGCTAGGTACTTCACTGGGAACTTCCAGCACAATCGGTATAGTACTTATAATCATGGCTAGAGGTGGAGATATCAATCTAAACCTAATAGGGGGTGCCATACTTGCTGGTTGCTATTTCGGTGATAGATGTTCACCGATGTCATCTAGTGCCAATTTAATATCCAATTTAACAGGTACAGAGTTTTATCCCATGTTAAAAGGCTTTAGACAAACTACTGCTGTGCCATTTATTTTATCTATATTAGTATATTTTTTATTCTCTATAAATAATCCTTTGGAGACCTCTGGGAATACAATATTATTAGATATAAATAATTATTTTGTCATAGATATTATAATTCTCTTACCGGCACTTACTATGCTCTTGTTGAGTATATTACAAATAAATGTAAGAAAATCCATGGTAATAAGTATAATAATTGGCTCTATAATTGCTATTACAGCTCAAAATGTTGAAGTTGTTGATTTATTGAAAACACTATTACTAGGCTATACTTTAGACCCAACGAATCCATTATCCACCATATTAAAAGGTGGGGGAACTCTATCTATGCTTAAACCATCATTTGTAATATTTGTATCCTGTGCCATGGCAGGGGTTTTAGAGCAAATTGGATTGTTTGAAAAGTCCTATGGTCTATTTAAAGATGTCAATACCAGAAGCAAGTTATTTGCATCCACAGCATTGGCTTCATTTGTAAGCGCTGCCTTTGGTGGCAATCAATCCATAGCTGTTGTAATGGTTAGCCGCTTTATGAGAAAAGTCTATGAAAAATTAGATGTTGATAATTATGAGTTTGCTACAGATATATCCAATACTGCAATACTAATGTCAGCACTGATTCCATGGAATATTGCAAATTTTGTTATAGCCAATACTTTGGAAGTAAGTCCAGTAAAGATAGTACCCTATGCCTTTTATCTTTATATACCGATACTGTATAATTATATTCGTTTGGGTAAAAGTGAAAGGAACTCTTAACCGAATCTTTGCATAATATATAATGCAAAGATTAATGAAAGAAAGGTGGTTAAGATGAAGGATTATAATGAAATGTCCCGTACTTGCCCAAGAGGTAGCTTTTCTTATACTATTAAGGCGGGAGATACTTTATACCAATTGGCAAGAACCTATAATACAACAGTAGAAGCAATATTAGCTATAAATCCAGGGATAAATCCAAATAATTTACAAATAGGCCAAAGAATTTGTATCCCAGAAAAGGGTACACCATCCCCGACATGTCCGGTAAATTCATTTGCTTACACAATAAAACAAGGAGATACTCTTTGGAATTTAGCAAGAACTTACAACACAACAGTAGAAGCAATCATGGCTATAAATCCAGGAATAGATCCAAATAATTTACAAATAGGTCAAGTAATCTGTATACCAAGGGGAGTTACACCTCCACCAACTTGTCCAGTAAATTCATTTGCTTATACTATAAAGCAAGGAGATACTTTATGGAATTTAGCAAGAACTTACAACACAACAGTAGAAGCAATCATGGCTATAAATCCAGGAATAGATCCAAATAATTTACAAATAGGTCAAGTAATATGTATACCAAGGGGAGTTACACCTCCGCCAACTTGTCCAGTAGGTTCATTTGCATACACTATAAAACCAGGAGATACATTATATCAATTGGCAATAACCTATAACACGACAGTTCAGGCTATAATGA
>JAAYGX010000144.1 GCA_012735585.1 Tissierella sp. | reverse complement strand
TCAAAGCTTTATCTGCCCTATTGATATCATTCATAAAGTTCTTTGAGTTTCTATATAAATACTTATAGTCGTGAGAATAGCTATGATTTCCTATTTTATGACCCTCATCCCAGATTCGCTTAAGCATATGTGGATATTTATCAACCATGGACCCTACCACAAAGAATGTGGCTTTAATATTATATTCCTTTAAAATATCTAAAATTGCTGGGGTTACTGTTGCCGATGGGCCGTCATCGAAAGTTAAATATGCAAATTTAGCATTGGGATCATTTTCCAATGCCAATACCTCTTCTTCCAATCTATCTTTTTCCTTTTGAAGTCTTTCTGCTTCTAGGATTGTCCTTTTTTCTTCTAATAGTTTTATTGCCTTCTGAGCTTCGACTTGTCTTATGGACTCTATAATTAATATATTAATTGGTTTATTTTCACCAATTTTATCTAGTCTATCAGAAACATTAGTAGCATCTTCTGCCTTGGCTGAAAAAACACCAAATTTTAGAGATATAAATGTGATACTCAATATAATTACTATAAGAAATAATGTCAATATTGTCTTTTTCCGTCTTATCATTATGCTCACCTCAATCTTTTATGTCTGATATAATCTTATTATATATTGTACCCATTTAAGTTACAATCAAATTAATATTAAGTTACAAAGTAGTAACAAAAACCTCCCTATATTATATAAATAGGGAGGTTGAAATAAGTCTAGGATGTTAGTCCTTTAAATTGTGAATTATATAGATGGGAATACAATCCCTCTTGTGATAACAGCTCTTCATGTTTTCCTTGTTCCACTACCCCTTCATTGGTTAGTACTAAAATTTCATCTGCATTCTTAATAGTTGATAATCTATGTGCTATAACTAATGCAGTCCTTCCTTGTGATAAAGCTTCTAGTGATTCTTGAACAGCCGCTTCTGTCTCATTATCCAATGCTGATGTTGCTTCATCAAGTATCAGTATTGCTGGATCCTTAAGGAATATTCTTGCTATTGAAATCCTTTGTTTTTGTCCTCCCGATAACATGACCCCTTTTTCACCTATATAGGTATCATATCCTTCAGGCAATGATTCTATAAAATCATGTATTTTTGCCTTTTTAGCCGCTTTAATAACATCTTCATCATTAGCAGAAGGCTTCCCATAAAGAATGTTTTCTTTTATAGTACCTGTAAACAAGAATACATCTTGCTGAACTAGTCCTATATTACTCCTTAGGGATTTAAGTTTTATATCTTTTATATCTGTATCATCGATTATTATTCTACCACTGTTTATATCATAAAACCTTGGAATTAAATGGCATAATGTGGACTTCCCTGCCCCTGATGGACCTACTATGGCTACAGTTTTTCCTTCGTTGATTGTTAAGTTGATGTTTGATAGAACACTTTCTTCACCATTATTGTAACTAAATGATACATCTTCGAATTTAATTTTACCTTTAACATCATCTAAGTTTACAGAGTCTTCTCTATCAACAATATCGGGTTTTATATTCATAATTTCTAAGAATCTTTCAAAACCAGTAGCACCATCTTGAAGTTGCTGGGTAATATTTGTCAATCTCTTTATTGGCTGCATAAAAAAGTTAACATAAAGTGTATATGCAAATAAATCTCCTATATTTATTACTCCTGTATATACGAAGTAACCACCTATTGAGATAACCAATAGATTGAGTACATTAGATATAATGTCAATACCTGCTTCAAACTCAGCCATAACCTTATATGATTGTTTTCTAGCACTGGAGAAAGAATGGTTTCCGTCATCAAATTTAGCAATTTCATAGTCTTCACTTGTAAAGGATTTAGAAACTCTTATTCCTGAAATACTGTTTTCAAGTTGAGCATTTATATCAGCAATCTTCTTTCTTACATCTTTAAAGGCTAATTCCATCTTCTTTCTTTTATTTACCGCAAACCAAATCATTACAGGAATAAATGAAAATATTATAAGAGTCAATCTCCACTCAATTCCCATAAGGATAAAAAATGATCCTACTAACATAACCGCTGATATAAATATATCCTCTGGTCCATGATGGGCTAGCTCTGTTATATCTCTTAAATCATTTATTATTCTAGACATGATATGACCGGTTTTGTTATTGTCAAAATAGCTAAATGGTAATGTTTGTAAATGAGAGAATATATCTTTTCTCATATCGTGCTCTATCCTTACGCCAAGTAAATGACCCCAATATGCTACAATGTACTTACTGATATATCGTAATACAAATAAAAATAGCATGATAACAGTCCATCTTACTAATAAGTCCATTCTATCATTTGGTATTATTTCATTAACCATATTTCTTGTAAATATAGGGAATACTAAATCAAATATAGATACTAAAAAAGCAAAGAACATATCTATAAAAAACAATTTTTTATGGGGCTTATAGTAAGCTATAAATTTCTTTAACAAATACTTCAACTCCTCTTTATTCGTACGTTAAATTATTTCGATGCTCGAACATATATTATACATCAGATAAGTGGGTTTTTCAACTATTTGTTTTACAAAATCCTTTATACATACAGTCTTTATGACACTGATCTGTTTCCCCATAGGAATCAATATCCTTATGATTCTCCACAAATTCTATAAATTCTTTGATTCTATTGTAGTTTTCTTCTAGCTTTCCCTTAGATACATCTATATCCACTTTTAGCCCAGTTTCTAGAAACAAAATACTGGCATTGCTGACTTTCCTATCTAATATTTTTTCTACAGCATAGGCATATAATTGTAACTGTGGTTCATAAAACTCTATCAAATGCTTGATGTTCCAAACTTTATTGGTTTTAAAATCTAGTATTTCTATTTCTTCATTCTTAATTACAATTCTATCAATGTTTCCCTTGATATATTTATTACCTGCCTTTATATTAAATGGTCGTTCAGAATATATTTCATCATATTCTTCATTATAGTGCTGTAGATAATTATCTATATAAGGGTAAAGTTGATTCTTTATCTCAATACTATATTCTAGACCATATGAATTAACAATCTCATGAATTAAAACATCCTTTTCCATCCCTTCTCTATAAATTTGACAAAATTTATGAACAATATTTCCTTTAGTTACACCATTTAAAGGGATTAAGTCCTTTTCTAATTCTAGTTGAGGATCAACTTCCTTTTCCTCATCATCTTCATCTTTCATATTTGTATTTAATCCCCAGTAATACTCTAAATAAAACTTTCTTTTACATTCATTGAACTTTTGATATTGACTAATATTATAAGAGATAAATTCTTTAGTGTTAAATGAATCAAAGCCATAAAGTAGGGGAATGGCGTCAAAAAACTCTTGACTTTGTTCAGGATGACACAAATCTGGGACAGTGGGTGGACAAATTTGGGCCCCCTCCCCAATTTGGCATATTACTTCATCTAGGGTTTTAACTGGTGTTAGCGTTTCTTTTTCTGAGTCTATATCAGATATGAGTCGAATCTGATTTTCAGGTAAAGTGTCATAAATCAGTTTCTTAAATCCACTGTTCTTTCCATAACAACCTAATATCAGCTTTTCTTCTGCCCTTGTTATAGCTACATAAAGAACTCTTTCTGTTTCCTCTGCTACTTTAACTTTCCTTAGATCATTTATTTTATTATATATACCTTCGGATTCTTCCGTCTTTATTCCTATACCTATATCCTTACTATAGAGCATTTTAGCCGGAAACCCACCTGAACCTTTAGCCATTTCAGGTATGACAACCACAGGAAACTGTAGCCCCTTAGAGCTATGGATAGTGATGAGCTTTACTACATTTTCTTCCTCTGATTGGATGATCCCTTCACTTTCCTGGGAAGTTTTCATTTTTTCAATATAGTCTATATAATCCTCCAATGAGTTATTGTTTTCACTATAATATTCATTTGTCATCTCAATGAACTTGTAAATGTTGGCCACGATCTGACTACCTTCTGCTTTAAGCAAAGAAGTCTCTATAAATAATGTCTTTTGCATTAGTAGATTTAAAATTTCTGAGACACTATATAAACTTTTGACTTTATAAAAATATCCAAGTAACTCTGCTGCATCGACTAGTTTGTCCATTTCTTCCTTTGGAAAAATAGGGTTATCTTTATGATTCAAAATGGTGTTATACAGATTTACATCCAAATACTTAAGCAACCAATAGATACTTGTATCCTTAAGACCAATCATCGGACCCCTTAAAAATCCTATTGCAGCTATATGATCGTAAGGATTACTTATGGTCTTTAAACCATTGATAATATCAAGTATTTCCTGTCTATAGAAAAATCTTTTGCTACTGGAGTTATAGTACGGAATGTTGTAATCTTTTAGGGCTTGTTCATATATGTGATTTCTAGTACTTGCTCGAAAAAGTAGGGCAATATCTTTATACTTATATTCCCCTTCTTTTACTAAGCTCTTGATTCTTTTGGCAATAGCCTGAGCTTCATAAATACTGGCTTCATCCGCATTTCTATCTTCATCATCTTGAAGTATTTCAATATCTATTTCATTACTAGATTTTTTATTAAAAATTAATTCATCATACTTATCTGCCATTATCTTTGAAAACACATGGTTTACAAAGGTCAATATCGTGTTAAAACTTCGATAATTATCTTTTAATGTTATGGATTCACCCTTATGATCCTTGGTGATATCTTCTATTACATTGTAAAATACATCGATATCCGCTCCCCTAAAACCGTAGATGGACTGCTTCGGGTCGCCAACTATAAATAGATTGTTTCTATCTAATGGTTCGTCTATAGTTGCAAGTTTATAGAATATCTTCTTTTGAAGCTCATTTGTATCTTGGAATTCATCTATCATAAAATATCTATATTTATTTTGATATTTTTCTAAGATTTCCTGATGATCAAGTAAATCTAGTACCATATTTTGTAAATCATCATAGTCTAATCCACCGATTTCCCTTTTCTTTGAAATATAGGTATTATCTACTTCAATTAAAATATCTGTTAAGGTGTTATAAAGCCATAGGTATTCTTTCTCTTTAGATAAAAGAATTAAATCTAGAAGATCATTTACCCTTTCTATGGTCTCTTCCTCTTTTTTATTCGTGCCAAGATTCTCCTTTAAAAACTGGATATAGGAATAGATATCTTCCTTATTGTATTTATTTGATAAAAAATCCAGCCAAATTTGATTTTCTTGTATTTTATAAAGTTTAGAGTTTTTTCTAGATTTCCCTATTAAATATTGAATTTCATCCTTGATTTCATCAATATATTCTAACTTTATATCCAAAGAGTCTATATATGAAATTGTATCTTCCTTTACTTCCTTAAAGGAAAGACCTACTGTCCTGACACTGTTATATAGGGAGTTAATATCACCAGCTATATTATCTATTCTATTTTGATTTAATAATGTCATTATTCTAAAGGTACGATCATCGGTTTCTAATCTTTTATTTAATACACTTATTATTGATTCAGAAAGTAGCTGGCTACTTAATACATCATCTAATACCTCAAAATATGGATCAATTTTAGCTTCCATTGGATTTTCCTTTAAAATCTTTGCACAGAACCCATGTATCGTGGATATATTGGCCCTTTCTAAATCCCTATAAAATCGTCTCCATTTAATTCCCTTAGGAATATTATTCTTTATTTCCTGTCGAATCCTCTCAACCATTTCTTGGGTAGCCTTATTAGTGAAGGTAATGGCTACAATGGATTCAATTTCATCATATTCTACTAAGTCACCATGGTCCAATAGATAAATATATCTCTCTGTTAAAACTTTGGTCTTCCCTGTACCTGCCCCGGCATTTACAGCTACATTTCTATCTATGGTTTGGACGGCTTTTAATTGAGCTTGATTTAATTCCACTATTCTTCCACCTCCACTATATCTTCATATCTACAGATATCCCTATATATGCAATATGAGGAACATTCCAAGGGATTCACTTGGAAATTACCTTGATCTATATCTGATATGATATTGTAGATATTTTTCTTAACTCTATCCATCAAATTATCCCATTCCTCTTGAGATAATATGCCTTTGCTTCTTCCTTTAATAAAAGGATCCAATCCAATACCTATTTTTGTATCTCCACTATTGATGATACTGTAGGCACCTGCTACCATGTCCTTGTCTTCCTGAGATAGGATATAGACTGGTAGTTGTAGAGATAGTCCAGATTCCATATGGTCTACATCCCTTAAACCATAGCTTGAGCTTTTATAGTCGATTGCCACATATCTTTCATCATACAAAGATTTATCAATTCTATCAATTCGTCCATTCATTGGAATTTTCATATTATTTACTTCTATGAAAAAAGGTTCTTTGCTTCCAAAATCTATTTCAAACCCATAGGGAATCATTTTTTCCTTGATTATTCTATCTACATCCTTTTCAAGAAAGTTTGTCAGTCTGTTAAGGGATATCTCTATTATAAGATTGTCCTTGCTAGAATCAGTCCTAAGACCTACTTCTTCAGCACTTTTATAAACTATTTCCTTAAGGGTATCTATTGTACTATCAAAAGAAAACTCTCCCATTCCCTTTAATTTCTTTTCTATATCATTTGTATATATCTTATAATATCTGCTTAGAACATCATGATACAGGTTTCCTATATCTAATGGACTATATTCTTCGTACTCTCTTTCCATCTCCTGGATTTTAAATAGATTATTTAGCATAAAAAAGTAAGGACATTTACTATAAGACTCTAGAAAAGATATGCTGTACTCCTTAGGTTTACTTGATTTAATATCTTCAAGTGCATTCTTGTCCTTTATTACCCCTCTATATTCATCATAGACATCTTGGTAGCGATGAACTTCAGATAGAATCTTGTTATTTATGCTATTAAGTTTATTAGGGAATAAGTTATTATATTGTGTAAAAATGCTTATATCTGAAATCTCATCCTTAGAATAGGACTTTAACAGATACTTAGTCAAATCATCATAGTTAGTTACATGATCCATGGATTTCTTCACAAGATAATCTAAGTTAATCTTTACCTCATTGATATCATTGTCATCTTCTTTAAACAAAGATAATATTTCATCTAAGAATATGGATTTTATCGTTGTTTCATCATATCCAGAACTATAGCTTAAATACAGTTTACTTGTGCATGATGCTACAATGGAGGCAAATTTAAGCCCTTCATTGCTCAATCTTTCCATATAGTTTTTAACATCTATCCCAATTGCCTTTAAATCCCTTAAATTATAATCATTAATGAAATAATTGCTCTTATCTAAGGATGGATAGCTACCTTGTCCAAGTCCAGTGATGAAGATGATATCTTTAATGCTTCCCCTACTGTTTGTAGGGTTTAATATGTGTACACCCTTGATATTCCCTTGAGTTTCTACTACTGTTTCTTCCTCAAGGTAGTCTATCATTAGATAATAATAATCTTCTAGGGATATTTCTTCTTTAAAAAAGTTTAGAATATCCATCTTTTCTAAAACTTCTTCAATCTTTGTAATCGTTCTTAAATCTCTTAGGAATAGTGCTCCATCCTTTGTTTCTCTATGGCGTATTATTACATTTTCCTTTAGATTATAATCCTCCAATATGGATTGAAGATTTCTATTATAATTTAAAATCGTATCTTTTGAGGGCATTTGGCCGTACTCTAATTTCAATGATTGAATCAGCCTTTTTAAAGAATCCATTTCTTCTATGGAGATATTTATCTTTTCATTGGAATTAAAAATCTCAGTTAAATCATCTATATCTTGAAAGTTTAGTTTTCTTAAAATTATTTCATAAAGGTCCCGGGTCTCTTCTGGACTCACTACAAAATAATTGGATTTGATTCTATTTATTAAAGATAATTTAGGAAAATTGCCTATTGAATTTTCCAATATATTTAGAAGTTCCCTAGTTATTGGCATGCTTTTTAAAGGGGTAGCCTTATTTATACTAATAGGTACCCCTTCCATATCAGAGATTCTATATAATGCCTCTTGATAATTAGGATTGGTTATGATAATTCCAATATCCTTTAAATCAATACCTTCTTTATGATATCTCTTTATCTCTTCAAATATCTTTCGGACTTCCAAATATGGCGTTGCACCATTAATAATACTTATATTTTCATTGGCATCAAATATCTCTTCTTCATTGCTGAATAGGTATCTGCCTAAGTCCTCAAATATGTTAGAGGGCGAATTTTTTATATATTCAATTTCAAATTCCATTTTCTTTAGAAGATCTAATGTATTATCCAAAACAACTGATTTGTTTTCAGATAAAAATGGCATATTAATTATTATGTCTATATCACTGTTGATCAGTTGTTCCAATATTGCCAATTCAATCGGTCTAAAATCATAAAACTCGTCTATGATAATCGTTTTTACATCACCTAAAAAATTCTTTGTTTTTAATAGATCAACTGATTTAAAATATGAACCTTCTCTATCTGATATATTTAGTTGATTAAGAACTTTTTCATATCTGGAATATATAAGCCCCATCTCCTGATAAGATGGTTTATTTGGACATCTATTCATATACTCCTTTGGATATACAAGGGATCTTTTAATATCCCCAATAATATCGTTTAGTGAGTTGATAAATCCAGACATGTCTGTAAAATCCTTATAATAATCAAGGACACCTTCCTCCGATAGAGAGTGAAGTACTTCTCTTAGGATTAGATTTTTAGTTGGATTGTCTATAATATGGATAAATTCATCCTCTAATACCTTATTCACAATATCATCAAATGTAAAAAGATTGATCTCGAAAGCTTGCTCCACTCTGTCTATAAAGTGTTTTCTATACTGTCTTAGCAGCTCACCATTCGGCAGTATATAATAGAATTCATTGCCCCTATTGTTTTTTAAATTTTCAATTGCTCCATCGATTAACTCTTTCTTTTTGTTGTTATTAAAAGTCCCCAGATATACTTTTCTTTGGACCATAAAATCACCTACCTTAATCTATCAAATACTATTTTTCCTGCTCCAATCATACCGGCATCATTTAAATACTTTGCAGGTACGATATCAATATCTTCAGAATCATTGCTATGATTTTTGAAGGACTTAATAGTATCATCCCACCAATATTCCTTGGAATTAATAACTCCTCCGCCTATGACTATACATTCTGGATCAAACATGTTCTTAAGAGTTGTAATATATATTCCCAAATTTTGGCTAAAGCTATGGATGACCTCATTTGCTATATCATCTTTAGAGATACTTTTAAAAATGTCTCTTCCTTTTTTCTTGATACCTGTTTTTTCCTCATAGGCGTTCTCAACTGCATTACCCGAGATATATTGCTCCGCACAACCTCTCTGCCCGCAGGTACACAACTTTCCACCAGGAATGTAAATAGCATGTCCAAGTTCACCACCACGGTATCTATGGCCCCTTACTAATCCATGGTTTTCGATATATATGGCTCCTCCTAAACCCGAGCCTAAAGTCAACATTATAAAATTTTCATAACCCTTAGCGGCACCTTTCCAATGCTCGCAAATGGCAGCCACATTGGCATCATTTTCTACAAATATAGACATATTTGGGTGTTTTTTCTGCAATTCATCCTTTATCTTTGTACCTGCCCAGTCATGAATATTCCCCCCAACTTTAAGCACCTTTCCCTCATTTGAATCAATAAATCCTGGCGAACCTATGGCTATTCCCATTACTCCATCTTCCATAAGCATATTTATTACTTCACTGATTCTTTCAAGTACTTCATATCTACCATTGGCTGTAAGAGTATCTTTTTCAGCCTTTTTTAAAATATTCCCACCTTCATCAATTAAACCACCTTTTATACTTGTCCCACCTAAATCAATACCTATAGCCTTTTTCATAATTACCTCCATTTGAACTAATTATTTTAGTCTATTCATTATATTTTCTGCATCAGTATTTAATTCTTCAAAGTTTAAGTCAATACTCCCTTTATATAAATATTTATCCTTTAATTGTAGGATTCTATATACCTTTGTGTCTATTTCTTTCTGTGTCAATTCCCCAATTTCAATACTTTTCATTATTTCATCAAATACTAACCTTGGACTATCCACTCCATGACATACTAATAATATATCTCCACCTGCTTGCAAAAAATCTATACTAGCTTCTTCTAGGGAATAATTATTCACAATAGCACCCATGGTCATATCATCGGATATGATTACCCCTTCATATCCCATCTCATCTCTCAATAAATCACCTAATATTTTTTTGGATAATGTAGCTGGATATTCTTCATCTATTGATGGTATTAAAATATGAGCACTCATTATCATCTCAATATCCTGGTCAATAGCAGCTTTAAATGGTATCAATTCAAAGTTTCTTATATCATCTAAACTTTTATCTATCATGGGTAATTCTATGTGAGAATCTGTCGAAGTATCGCCATGTCCCGGGAAATGTTTTATGCTAGGGATTACATTTGTATTTTTTATACCTTTAGCTACATTGATCCCCATTTCAGAAACTACCTCGGCTGTAGTCCCAAAGGATCTCTTACCAATGACTGGATTGCTTGGATTGGAATGAATGTCCATTACAGGGGCAAAGTTTAGATTAAGCCCTATACTTCTTACCCTATTTCCCAAAAGCTGACCATAATCAAAGGCTAAGTCAGTATCATTGGTATTTCCAATGCTAATTGAGTCCGGTAATTTTTTATATTCTTTAGGAAGACGGCTGACTATACCACCTTCTTCATCAATGGCTAAAAATAGTGGAATATTGCTGATATTATTTATATCTTCAACCAGTGTACTTACTTGCTCTTTGGAGTGGATATTTCTTGCAAAGAATATCAGTCCACCTACTCCTAAGTCTTGAATATATTCTCGTGTACTGTCATCTAATTCAGTGCCTTCAAAGCCAACTACTAATAGTTGACCAACTTTTTCTTCCAATGTCATATGATCTAGTTGTTCTTGTATTTTATCTACTTCTACGATTGGATCCTCAATAGGTGGTTCTTCCACTGGACCTGGATTGGTATTTGGTTCGCTTGGTAGAGGTTGATTTTGTGGCGTACAGCCTGTGAATAACAGAAATATTGCTGCAATAAATATGAATCCTTTGTTTAATCTCTTCATAATAACTCCTTATCTTTGCTTAGTTTAATTTTATAATAGATTATGCCTTTTTACAACTTTGTTAAACAAGTATTTGTAAAGATATGCTGGATAAAAATAACAGAAGAACTTATATAAAAGCCTCCTGTTATTTTAGGATGTTAATTTATTTAAACTTAAAGTTAATCTATTACTTTAACTCTATGAATCTGTATTTTTAGGGGTTTATTGCTTAAGGTTAAAGTTTAACTTTAGGATTTGGTACAAGAATTCCGTAAAGCTTTTATCATAATTAAGCATGGATTCCACTCATCCCATAATGTTGGAAATACCTCTAGTTTAGAAAATCCAATACTTTTATAAAAATAAATTGTTTGATCATATTCTTTATAGTATCCTTGGTCAACGGTCTTTACCTGAAGATATTTATATTTAATCATTGCATATTCTTCCAAGGCTTTATATAATTCTTTACCTATTCCTTTTCTATGATATTCCTTTTTTATGCCCATACAATGTAATTCTCCAGTATCTATACTACTTTCACCCAAGGTTATAAATCCAACAATCTCTTGGTGATTGCTGGCTGCCCATAGGGGTAAATCCTTAGACTCTTCAATATATGTTCTGGTACTTTCGGGAAGACCAAACCATTCTGGTAAATCTAATAATACTTCTGATACAATCTTTGTCTTTTCATTAGGATCCTCTACTTTTGTAATAATAAAACTATTTTCCATAGGTATATTCCATTCCACCTTATTTATTATTTTGATTATTTATTAATAACATATCTTGCCTCATTATAATCCCTTTTATGGACATAGAAAATATATTGATAATTCAAATCCATATTTTGTCCGAATGAACCTGACCTACCTCTTGTACTACCCGACCGAGACATATTGTTGATTGTTCTAATATGGTATTTGATATTGTTTCTAGAAAGAGCTTCCCTTATATTTACTTGTTCATTCATTGAAAAAACTGAACAAAGCTCTTTTCTGTTAAAAATAGTAATCATCGTAGCAGCCCCCTTTAACTAGAATTCCCCATTTAAACAATGTTTGTCTAACTTATACTTGCAAATTCTCTAATTCCTCGTAACAGCCAAGGAGCTTTTCCTCTACTTCTTCCTTTACTGTATATAGCTCATATAACTTATGGGCTTTATCACTATTTTCTTCCATTTCTTTAGTTATATCATCTAATTTAATCTCCAACTCTGCAATTAATTCTTCTAATCTTTTTATCTTATAAGTATTGTTTGGTTTTCTTTGTTTTTTAATATATTGTTTCTTTTGTGGTTTTTCTTCTTTTACTTCAATACCTTCTAATTCTTGTTTCTTTATTATTTCCAAGTAATCCTCATAGGCCACAGGATATAATCGTGCTTCTTTATTGTCTATTATAAGCATCTTGGTTGCAAGCTTTTGTACAAAATATCTATCATGTGAGATAAAAAGTATGGTTCCCTCATATTTGGCTAATGTATCTTCAAGAACTTCTCTAGAATCAATATCCAAGTGATTTGTCGGCTCGTCAAAAATCAATAGATTGGGCTTTTCAAATATAATAGAGGCAAGCTTTAGTTTTGACTTTTCTCCACCTGATAAGGATTTAATTTTTTTGAAAACATCATCACCAATAAATAACATCTTAGCCAGCTCTTTTCTAGCTTCCCCATGGGATAAGTCATGTTTCCTAGAGAAGTGGTCTAGTATGGACAGCTCTTCGTTGCCAAAGATAACATTTTGCTGGAGATATCCAATGCTTACATTGGAACCTAATTTTATCTTACCTTCATCAGGCTGTACTTCACCAAGGATTGATTTAAATAATGTAGTTTTACCGCTTCCATTTTCACCCATAATACATAATCTATCTCTATAGAACAAAGTAAATGTAATATCCTCAAACAATTTTTTCTGACTAAAGGATTTGCTTAGTCCATCGATATCCATTACGATTTTACCAGATCTATGGATGTCATTATTATCTAGCTTAATCTTGCTTGTTTCAATGCTCGGTTTATCTATGGTCTCTATTTTATCTAAACGCTTTTCAAGCTCCTTAGCCCTTTTATACATCTTCTCGCTATCTCTCATAGCTCCCCAAATTCTGTAGCGTTCGATTTGTCTTTCCATTCTATCTATTTTTTTCTGACTATTTATATATGCATTGTAAGCAATCTCAAATCTCTTTTCTTTTTCGATTACATATGCACTATAATTACCATCATAAATATTGGCTTTTGTTGGCTCTAATTCAATTATTCTACTGGCAACTTTATCTAAGAATCGTCTATCATGGGTTACCATGAAGACCGTTCCTTTATAGTTAAGGAGAAACTCTTCCAGCCATTCAATGGATTTTATATCTAAATGGTTTGTAGGCTCATCTAATAGTAGTAAATCTGGCTGTTCCAATAAAAGTTTTGCCAGCATAATCCTTGTTTTTTCTCCACCACTTAGTTTTTCAAAGTATTGACTTCTAAAGCTATCAGGTATCATAAGCCCCTTACAAACTCTATTGATATTTGTTTCAACTTCATATCCACCCATTCGCTCATACTCTTCCATCAATAGCCCATATTTGTTCATTTCAGTTTCTAAAATTTCTCCAGATAAATCCTTTATCTTTTCTTCTTGAGCATTTAGTTTTTTCCTCATCTCTTTTAAGTGGTCAAATGAGCTATGAAGAATTTCAAGCACAGTTGTTTCTGAAGGGAATTTAAAAATCTGGTCTAGATATCCTACTTTTATTCCTTTTCTAAAGGAAATATTGCCTGTCTGATATTCTTCGATTCCTATCAGAACCTTAAGTAAAGTAGATTTTCCACATCCATTCAAGCCAATTAAACCTACACGTTCGTTAGTTTGTATATCAAAGGATATATTCTCAAACACCTTTATAGCCCCATAATATTTAACTAAATTATTCACACTACATTCTATCATGTCTTCACCTCAAGTTTTTATATCCTTTGTTTGATTAAATACATATCAATTCCACTTTATTCCTCTTATTCTAATTCTACCACACAGTGTGAATGTTATAGTCGATTTTTTTAAATTGTAATAATATTGTAATTCGGTCCCATTGGATTCACTTAATTTTATATTCATAAATGAATTCAAAATAACTATTGAATGCTATCTTAAATTTAAATTTTATGTGAATAAATAATAAAATTATATAGATAATAAACTTAGGGTGATGATATGTTTATACCAAAAAGAATATTATTTCAAAAAAATACACTAAATTATGAAATTGGGAAAAATATTTATAATTTTTTTAAGGATAATGAAAATATAGAGATTGTAGAGTTGAATAATAATAGAGTAAAAGATAAAATACCTGGAGATGGTATCTATGATTTTTATCGAGAAGGGAAAAATACCCTTGTGGTTGGTGTGCATAGTGGCATAAAATTTCAGTCCTGCAAACCATCTGCTCACTATCAGTTACCTTTGTTTTCAGGTTGCATTGGACAATGTGAATACTGCTATTTGAATACCAATCTTGGTGATAAGCCCTATATGAAAGTTAATGTAAATGTTGATGCAATTCTTGAACAAGCTCAAAAATATATAGATGAAAGACTTCCTGAGATTACTATATTTGAAGGCTCTGCTACATCTGATCCTATACCGACAGAGCCATATACACATTCTTTAGCACAGGCAATTAAGTTTTTTAGCAATAGTAGCAATGGTCGATTTAGGTTTGTATCAAAATTTACTGATGTTGACTCACTATTGGATATTAAGCATAATGGAAATACAGAGATACGATTTACTTTAAATACCAATAAAATTATTAAAGATTTTGAATCAAGGACACCTTCCATGGAAAAAAGAATTGATGCAGCTATTAAGGTAATTAAAGCTGGCTATCCAATGGGTCTTCTTATTGCGCCTGTATTTCTATATGAGGGCTGGAAGGATGACTATAGAAATTTATTACTCCATTTACATAATAAATTACCGGAAGATATTGCATACCCTATAACGTTTGAAGTAATATCCCATCGATACACTACTAGGGCTAAAAATATAATATTAGAGGCCTTCCCCCAGACAACATTGCCAATGATTGATGAAGATAGAACATTTAAATATGGACAATTTGGATATGGTAAATATGTTTATGGAAAAGAACAGATAAGAGAAATGAAAAATTTCTTTGAGATGGAAATCAATGATATATTTAGAAACAAAGAAATTAAATATATTATATAAGGCCATTAGAAGCCCTCAGCCTTACGATAGTCACAGATAATATTATGGCAATATCTTAATTATGCTGCCCATATGGTTTTTGGGCATTATAGTTCAACATGAAAAAAGGGTTCATGCTCTATTAGATTTAATAATGCGTTTAATCATTGTTATTGGGTAAAAATAAAATATATATCAAATAATACTAAGAGAAAATGGTGAATAAAATGAGCAAGATACTATACGTTAAGGCAAATCCAAAACCAGAAGGAACTTCTAGAACATTTAAAGTCTCTGATAGTTTTGTAAATGCATATAAAGCAATTCATCCAAATGATGAAATAATCACATTAGATTTATATAAGGAAGGTATACGATTTTTAAGGGAAGAAGACATCATGGCACTTAATAATGATGAAGAGTTGCAAAATAAGGATCATCCCGCATATAAATATGCACATCAACTTCTTGATGCTGATAAAATAATTATTGCAGCTCCCTTTTGGAATTTAAGTTTCCCAGCTATACTCAAAGCCTATCTAGATTGTGTAGCTGTTGGGGGAATCACATTTAAATATACAGCGGAAGGTCCAAAAGGACAATGTATAGGCAAAAAAGCCATACATTTTGTTACAAGGGGAGGCGCATATTCGGAGGAGCCATTATCAAAATATGAGCTTGGTGATAGATATCTAAGAACAGTATTTGCCTTTATTGGAATCACTGATTTTACAACCTTTGCTTTAGAAAATATGGATCGTAGTGCTACAAATGTGGAGCAGGTAATAGCAAATGCAATTAAAGAAACACAAGAGTTAGCTAAGAACTTTTAATTTATTTAAAATCAGCCAAAATAAAATTATTTCACTTTGGCTGATTTTATTTAATTAAAACTCATGTGATTTCCCGATATTCAGTATAACTGTTTCACATATTTTATTCTTTTCTTTAAATTCATTAGGATCTGCTTTTATAACTGGAAATGTATCATAATGCATTGGAATTGCCACCTTTGGATTTACAAATTTTGTTGCAATAACTGCATCATCTATATCCATAGTAAAATTACCACCTATTGGTACAAGCGCTACATCTATATTTTCTGCCTCTAACAACTTCATATCCATAGTTAAACCAGTGTCGCCGGCATGGTAAATCTTTTTATTGTTTACCTCGATTACAAATCCACAAGGATTTCCACCATATATCATACCTTCTTCCGTACTAATTCCGGAACCATGAAGTGCTGGTGTTAGCTTTACTATACCAAAATCAAATTTATATCTTCCCCCTATATGCATGGCATGAGTCTTTATTCCCTTGTTTGAAAGATATCCCGAAATTTCAGCATTGGATATAACAAGAGCATCATTTGATTTAGCAAGTTCTATCCCGTCTCCTATGTGATCTCCATGTCCATGGGTAATAAAAATATGTGTTAGCCCACTGATATCTTCTGGCGTAACATTAGCTAAGGGATTACCAGAAATAAATGGATCAATTATTGCCTTAAACCCGCCTTCCTCTACTAGAAATGCAGAATGCCCTAAATAAGTTAATTTCATATTACTCACCTCTCCTTTTCCTTATATTACCCTAAATAATGATATTTTAAAAAACCCCCTAAGATATGATTCTATCTTAAGGGGAAACTTATTATTCGTTTACTTCTTGTAATTCTTCTAATGCTTCTACTACACCTTCTAAATACTCTTCCATGGAGATAGCATTTAAAGCTTCTTCTGAGATTTCGAAGTCTTTTGCAGTATTTATATTTAAATATTCTCCAACAATATCCATTTTTATATTCATGGATTCCATTAATCCCGCAAACATATTGTTAAACTCTTCTAGTTCTTCTTCAGTTAAACCTTCTGGAATTTCAGTTTCCATTGCTGCAGTATTTATTATCTGATCAAACATGGAGTCTAGCATTGAAGATAGATCCATCTCCATTTTTGCAAATTCTCCAGTTGATTCATCAATATATAATATATACGTCATATCTTCTAAAGCACTTATTAAATCTAGGCTCATCTGTAAATCTTCATCAGCTATTGTATTTGTAACCATGGACATACTTTGTTTCATTAATTCATCAAAAGCATCAAAGGAAATTGTAACCTTATATTTTTCAAGATTCCTATTTCCATCAGAATATGTGCCTAAATAATTTACTTCTTTAATTGATTGCTCATTTAGGGCCTGTATTTCCTCATTATTTGGATCTACTAATTCAGCAAAGCCCTCATCTTCAATTTCTTGTTTCATCCATGTTAAATCCCCAGTATTAGGGTCCATCATACCTGTATAAATTATGAACTTATTTTCCTCTGCAACCATGTACATTTCCATAAGAGGTTGTAAAAATTTATTTCCTTCAATATTCATTATCAAATTTCCATCAGCTTTAAGCTTCATTGGATTCATAAATGAAGTAGCATTCATTTCCATTTGCATATCTATCTCTTGTATAGTCCCTGTTCCATCAGGTACAGCCATAGACATATTCATCAGCATATACATATCATAATTTTTCCAAGCATATTGTTTTTCATAAGCATCTATAATCTTTGATTTAGCATCAAATGGCTCAGGAGTTATGACTACTGTTTTTAAATCTTGATCCCATTGTACATCTGCTCCAAAAGCTTCCATGACCTTTCTGATAGGTAAATAGGTTCTATCACCTTCAACGACTGCAACTGCATCATTCTCAATTTTTTCACCATTTTTAACTATATAGTTTTCTCCTATTGGAACTTCTACGGTTATGTCTCCCTTTGTTGCTTTTGCAGTTCTTGTAGCACCATCCCAAGCAATATCTGCTCCATATGCTTCTAAAGTCGCCGCAAACGGAACTAGAGTACGATTATTTTCATCAATAAACGGAACTCCAAACTCTTCGTTCAATTCTACATTTGCTGCATCAATTCTGACAGTTATATCATTCTGTGCAAAAACTACTGATGAACTCATAGTTAAAATTAATGCTAAAATTAATACAAAGCCTTTCTTTTTCATAATTTTGCCTCCTTTAACGGGTAACTATGGCAATGTCTGACCCCTAGCTCTTAAACAAAGGGCGATAAAGCAGTTTTCCCTTGATATTTATATCATACCCTATTGTCATTTAAAATACAAACCTTTGGCAAAATTTTCCCATTTTTCATTAAAAAACTCCTTCCCTATTTTTCTAACATAAACTAGAAATAGGAAGGAGAGTTATTTGTAAGTTATTTTGTTACTTACTTATCCTTTACTTGCCATGTGCCATCTTCTGAACATATATATTCACTACCATCTTCATTTGTAATTACTGAACCTACACCATGATTTTTATTATTATATATACAGGAAACATCATTGTTTAAAGGTGAAGCCTTAGTTGAGGATTGAGTATTGCCTGGTGCTGAAATCTGATTTATATATCTTGCCTGTTCCATTTCTTTGTCTACAATTTTTTTATCTTTCATTTTCACAATTCCTTTCAAATTAATTTTAATCTTATTAAAATTATGCTCAAATGTAAGTAAAAAAATCCTTATTTATGCTATTACTATTATTTATTTACCATATATGGTCCATCTGTATGATACTCCACTTACTATTGTTAATATCTTCCATCTGCATAAGTTCCTTTTTATGCTTAAATATGTTGTATAGCATATTTTCATCTGATATAATTTAATTTACTACTTGTCATATTATTGAATAATCCAAGTAATATCAAAGGAGATGTATATGGATAAAGACTACTTATATCAAGTATTATTTCACAATAACCAAAGTATAATGTTGCTTATTGATCCTGAAAGTGGAAATATAGTAGATGCAAATCAGTCAGCTATTGATTATTATGGATACTCTAGAGAAGAGTTTCAAAACATGGAAATCCAAGATATCAATGTGCTTTATATAGAAGAGATTAAAGAACAGATGAATACTCTTTATGGAGAAAACAAAGTCAATTTCCAGTTTATACACAAACTGGCTAATAATGAAGAGAGAGAAGTTGAGGTATCTATCCTTCCTGTTGAATTTAATAATAAAAAGTTATTGTTTTCAACTATTCATGATATTACAGATAAAGTAAGCTCAAAATTAATGCTTAATTCATTTTTTTCTAACTCACCATATGCAGTAGTTATTCTAAATAAAGATCAAAAGATTGTAAATATTAACAATAACTTTACAAATCTATTCAAATATAATTTAGAAGAGTTAAAAGGTCATTCTATTCAAAATTTTATTTCCATGGATAATGGATTGCATATACTAGATAAAAATCTGCTACTAGCTTATCAGGGTAAAATAGTAAATCAAGAGGGCGTTAGGAAAAGTAAAGATGGACAATTAGTCGATGTAGAGATTTTAGTATACCCAATTATAAATAATGGTAAAATTGTAAACGTATGCATTACCTATATCGATATTTCACAGAAAAAGGAATTTGAAAGACAGCTACATGCACACGTACAGAAAGATTCTTTAACTCAATTATACAATAGAAATTATTTCCTAAATATTATAGATGAATATATAGAATCATCCCAAAAAGAATTCTCTATTATCTTTATAGATTTGGATAGATTCAAGATTATCAATGATTCTATAGGCCATGCTGTAGGTGATAAACTCTTAATACAATTATCCCAAAGATTGCTGGATCTAATTGATAATAACTACGTATTATCCAGATTTAGTGGTGATGAATTTGCTATATTATGCAAAACTCTAAAAGAAGAAAATGAAATAAGAGAATTTGCAAATTTGGTTTTACATAATATAAAGGCTCCTTTTTATTTTAGCAATAATATGATTCATATTGCTGCCAACATTGGTATAAGTAGGTATCCAGATGATGGGAATTATGGAGAACTTTTAGTACGTAATTCAGATATTGCTATGAGTTATGCTAAAGATACGGAAGATAAGATATGCTTTTATGTCAATGAAATGTCCAAAGAAATCGAATCCAACTTTCTAATAACAAATTATTTAGCAAGTGCTATTGATAATAATGAATTCACTATCAATTATCAGCCAATTTTCGATATAGAATTAAAAAGAATTTTGGGAGCTGAAGCCCTATTACGTTGGAATAACCCTGTACTGGGAGGAATCCCTCCAGATAAGTTTATACCTTTAGCAGAAAAAACTGGGCTAATTATTCATATTGGCAAATGGGTCATAGAAGAAATTTGTAAACAGATTAAACTGTGGGCATCTAAAGGTACCTATATAAGCCCAATATCTATTAATATTTCAGTTAAGCAGTTTGAACAAAATAATTTTAGCCAGATGTTAATTGATATCTTAGAAGAAAACAATATAAGTTCTAATAGTATTGAGTTAGAAATAACCGAAAGCATTGCTACTGGAGAAATTAATATTATTTTTGAAAATATAAAGATATTGAAGATGTATGGGATTAAAATATCTATGGATGACTTTGGAACAGGATTTTCATCATTAGGCCAATTAGATAGTTTTGAATTAGATAAACTAAAAATTGATAAGATTTTTATTGATGATTTGGTCAATACAACAAAACGCCAAAATCTAGTAAAATCGATTATTGCTATGGCAAATAGTCTTGACTTAACAGTAGTTGCAGAAGGCATCGAAACTCAGGATCAATAATCTCACTTAGAAAAATTAGGTTGTAAATTGGGCCAAGGATATATTTTTAGTAAACCTTTGACAGCCGATGATATAGAAAAATTTGCAAAATCAGTAACAAGGCTTTAGATAATTAAATCTAAAGCCTTGTTTAATATAGCTGCCATTATTTATTGCTAAATTAATAGGCTAGCATTAATTCCAAAAAGATAATATACTTAATAATGGTAATGTATAATAATTTGATTAGATTGAGAGGTAAGTATATGAAAAAGAAAGATATTCTAGAGTTAAAAAAGCGATTTAAAAAAGACCAATGCACCTTTACTAGAATTTGTGGCTGTTTTGTTAATTCAGAAAAAAATATAATTCTAGAAATAAAAGAAACATTCCTTAACTTAGATGAAGATGATTACTTCAAATATTTAGAAATTGCAAAAAAAACTCTATCAGGTACAGTTGGAAACAATATATTGGAGCTTAACTTCCCTAGTAGTGGAGAAACTTTGGATACTAAACAACTTTCTCTAATAGAGCTAAAAAAGAGTAAGTTAAAGGACGATGACCTTTTAGATGATTTTTATAAGTCTATTATTGATAATTATATCTTTGATGGAAACTATTTGATTCTTATTTTCCATGATGTATATGATATCATCACAAAAACCACAGATAATTTTAAAGTTGATGAATCTGAAGAGGTCTTTGAATATGTACTTTGTGCGATTTGTCCTGTATCACTTTCAGCTCCTGGGCTAAGTTATTACGAAGAAGAAAACACTATCAAATCACGTATGAGGGATTGGATAGTAGATGCACCTATAAACGGTTTTGTTTATCCTGCTTTTATTGACCGCAGCCCTGATGTTAACTCCATCATGTATTATACAAAAAATCCTAGAGATATTCATCCTGAATTAATGGAAGATGCATTGGGATGTTTTCCAAAAGAGACTTCTACTATGCAAAAGGAAAAGTTCCAATTAATTATAAATGAGTCTGTAGGCGCTGATGAAGAACAAGCCATAAAGCTCTACATGGAAATTCAAGATAATTTAAATGCTATGGCAGAGGACCACAAATCAATGTCTTTTGATGGTGATAGTGAATCTATAAAGTTGACTAAGAATAATTTACAGGATGTTCTATTTGATAGTGGAGTAGACAAAGAAAATGCTACTAAGATAGAAGAATTCTATGAAGAAAGTTTTAATGATGATCTGCCACTCATAGAAAATTTAATTGATGGAAAAATCATTAAAGTAAATGAACAAAGGAAAATAGAAAGAGCCTTAGAAAAACAAGTTGAATTCCTTCAAGATAAACTAGAACAGGTCTCATCTGAGAATAATATGGATGAAGAATATGATATTATCTTAAAGGTAAAGCCTGAAAAAGTAGATAAAATCAAATCTCAGGTTATAGATGGACAGGAATATATCCTAATTCCTATTAATGAAAATGAAAAAACTACAATCAATGAGTTAAAATAAATAAAAATTAAAAAAAGTCTCTGCTAAAGCCAGAGACCAATGAAAGACGTAGTCGAAGAATCTTGCTATACCAATAGTGTATCAAGATCCTTCACTACCGTTCAGGATGACGAGCGAACCTTGAGTGCCCTTCTAAGCCCTTATTATATTATTTAACTTAGCTGATATATCATCTAAGTCTAAAATTTCGTCTACAACTCCCTTAGAAACAGCGCTTCCTGGCATCCCATATACTACACATGTTTCTTCACTTTGTGCAACATTATATCCTCCATATTCTTTAATAGTACTCATACCTACAGTGCCATCTTTGCCCATTCCCGTTAGTATAATTCCCATAAGGCTTTCTTTATATATGGCTGCCGCAGTGTTGAATAGATAATCAGCAGCTGGTCTAACTCCATGGAGTTTGTCACCATCATTGATACGTATTCTGTTAGACTCCAAGGTCATATGAAAGTCCCCAGGTGCTAGATATACGGTATTCGTCTGAATTAACATTCCATCTTCCGCTTCTACTACTTTTATTTTAGACTCATTATTCATCCTATTGGCTAAAGATGTAGTAAATCCCTTTGGCATGTGCTGAACTATGAAAATTGGCGTCTTAATTCTATCTGGCAATTTGCTAATCAAAGATACCAATGCTTTGGGACCGCCTGTTGATGTTGCAATAACTACCGCTTTTATATGGTTACATTCATTATCAGTACATTTTGATACATTTCTTATCTTTTTTATATGCCTTTTTCCAAATACAGATTTTAGTTTGATCTCAAATTCTTGCTGAAAATTAGATATATTAGAGTTTAAATTACTTGGTTTTTCAATAAAATCTAAAGCACCAATCTGTAAAGCTTCTATGGTTACATCAGTACCTGTAAGAGAGCTTAGCATAATTACTGGTATATTATAATCTTTTTTTATTCTTTTTAATGTTTCTATACCATTAAGCTTAGGCATCTCTATATCTAAAGTTATAATATCCGGGTCAAGTTTTGGGATCTTTTCCAATGCTTCAAGCCCATTTCTAGCAATCCCTACGACTTCAACTCCATCTATTTGTTCTGCTGTATCGCTTATAATTCTTCTCATAAAGGCAGAGTCATCGACAATTAGTAGTTTTATTGGCACAAAATCCCTCCTTTAGTATATCGTCTAAATTGATAAATAAAAATACTTTAACAATTACTTTATCGACATATTATGACATAAATTAAGACCATATTTATTCATTTATTAATACAAAATGCCCTTGTTCTATTTCTACCCAATTTTCCTCTGACTTCTCAATTAAATTAGGCTTATATACTAAGATTTTTTTATTTTTCTCCTTAATGGGATCTGGATATGGTATGGCTGATAATAGTGATTTTGTATATGGGTGAATAGGGTTGGTAAATAGTTGTTCTGTTTCCGCCAGCTCTACTATTTTACCTTTATGTATTACAGCTACCCTATCTGCTATATATCTTACTATTGATAAATCATGGGCTATAAATAGGTATGTAAAATTCTTTTTCTTTTGCAATTCTAATAATAAATTTAGAACTTGGGCCCTTATTGATACATCTAAGGCGGATATAGGTTCATCAGCTATAATAAATTTTGGTTCCATTATCAATGCCCTTGCAATCCCTATTCTTTGTCTTTGTCCACCTGAAAATTCATGAGGAAATCTTGAGGCAAATTCAGGCAATAATCCTACATCCAATAGTGCATTTGCTACTTTTTCTTTGCGCTCTTCTTCTGAAGTATAATTCTTTAGATTATAAAGTCCCTCAGAAACTATATAATCTACCTTTGCTCTTTCATTTAATGATGCCATTGGATCTTGAAATATCATCTGTATATTTTTAGTGACTTCCTTGTCTAGATCCCTAGAGATTTTTCCCGATATCTTCTTTCCATCAAATATAATCTCCCCATGGGAGACTTCATTTATTCGAATAATGGCTCTACCTATGGTTGTCTTGCCAGAACCTGATTCACCCACTAGACCAAATGTCTCCCCTTTATATATTTGAAAGCTTACATCGTCAACAGCAGTGAATATATTTTTTCTTCCCATCTGAAACTGTACCTCTAGATTTCTTATATCCAAAAGAACTTCTTTACTTTTCATAGCTTTCCCCTCCCCATGTTTTTTATTGATTTAGGGGGTTCTACTTTTGGAGCACGGGGATCTAATAGCCAGGTCTTGACTTTATGAGTTGGAGTAATTTCAAAATATGGGGGTTTTTCAATAAAATCTATTTCTAAAGCTTTAGGATTTCTAGGGGCAAATGCGTCTCCTTTGATTTTGTTAAATAGATTTGGTGGAGTACCTTTTATGGAGTATAAAGGTTCCCCTTTGGTACCTAATTGAGGTAATGAGGATAATAGTGCCCATGTATAGGGATGCTGGGGATTATAAAATACCTCCTCTGATAGGCCTACCTCTATAATATCACCAGCATACATAACAGCAATTCTATCGGCCACATTGGCTACAACTCCTAAATCATGGGTTATATATATAGTGGTAAGTGAGTATTTCCTTTTTAAATCCTTTAAAAGTTTAAGTATCTGTGCCTGTATCGTCACATCTAGTGCTGTAGTAGGCTCGTCGCATATCAATATATTTGGTCTACATGCTATGGCAATGGCTATGACTACTCTCTGCCTCATGCCACCTGAAAACTCATGGGCATATTGATTGTATCTTTTCTCAGGATGGCTTATACCTACATCTTCTAAAATCCTAATGACTTGATCCTTTGCATCCTTACCTTTCAAACCTTGATGAAGCTCTACAGATTCTTTTACTTGTTTGCCTATTGTTTTTAAGGGATTGAGTGCAGTCATAGGATCTTGAAATACCATAGCAATTTCTTTTCCTCTAATTTTTAGCCATTGATCCTCAGTTGAAAACTTAGCCAAGTTATTATTTTTGTAGATTATATTACCTGAATCAATCCATCCATTCTTATCTAATAAACCCATAAAGGATTTTGTAAATACAGACTTACCAGATCCTGATTCCCCTACTATGGCTAAACTTTCTCCTTCAAATATATCTAAATTAACCCCTCTAATTGCTGTAAGTATATTGCCTCTCAGGCGAAACTTTATTACTAAATCCTCAACGGATAATATTTTTTTATTGTTATTCATAGTCCACCTCTATATATGATTTCTAGGGTCTGCTGCATCAGCAAACACATTTCCAATGACATAAAAAGATATGGTAATAATAGAAAGAATAATTGCGGGAAATATCAACTGATATCTTAAGGTAGAATTCATTATTACAAGTCTTCCCTCATTAATTAAATTACCTAGGGATGGAATACTAACTGGCAAACCGAGACCTATATATGTTAGAAATACTTCTGAACCAATGGCAGCCGGTATTGCCAATGCTAGTCTAAGCATAATAACAGATACTAGATAAGGAAGTAAGTTCCTTGAAATTATCCTTCTATTAGGCGTCCCCAAAGTTCTTGATGCAAGATTATATTCTCTATCCCTAATTATTATAATTTGATTTCTAACAAATCTTGCCATCCCAAGCCATCCCGTTGCGCACATGGCAAATATCATAGTTCCAATACTAGGTCTTAATATATATGTAAACAAGACCAAAACAATAGTAGTAGGGATGTTGTTTACAACATTGTAAATTTCGGTGATTAATCTATCTAGTCTACGGATATACCCCCATAAGGCACCAATAACAATTCCTATAATGGCTTCCCATATGCCAACCAATATTCCTATAAATAATGATGTTCGAGTACCGCTCCATATCCTAGCCCATAAATCTTGGCCTATGGAATTCGTTCCAAATAGAAACTCCTTATTGGGTGGATGATTCACATATTGTATATTCGTCTTAGGATCAATAGATATCTCTGTTGGCGATTTTTGATTTGGTAAATAAGGCTGAATTATTGTAAAAGAGACTAATAAAATGATTATTAGTAATAAAAATAATGCTAATCTATTTTTACAGAATACATTAAATGTAGATCGCCAATAAGAATAGTTGGAGTATCCTCCCATCATTGCTCTTTTTTCATTGTATTTGGCAAATCTAAATAGGGATTGGTTGATATTATCTGAGAATCTTTCAATTTTTTTATTCCCCATTATCTAGCACCTACCTTTTAGCTTAACTTAATCCTTGGATCAAGTATGGCCATAAATATATCTCCTAAAAATAAACCAATGATCCCTATGGATGAATAAATAAGTACTAATGCTTGGACTAATGTATTGTCTTGCCTTTGTATGGCTGTCACCAAAAGTCCTCCCATACCAGGAATTGAGTACAGTGACTCAATATATATAGATCCGGCAATGGTAAATAATATGGCACTAGGAAGATATTGAGCCATTGGTACAAAAGCATTTCTTAGGACATGGTGAACCATTATTTTGTTATTATTTAATCCCTTGGCCCTGGCTAATTTTACATAATCTTTGTTCATCTCATCTACCATATATCTGCGCATCCACATTGCATAAGAGGCCATACCTCCAAGTGACATTGATACAGTAGGTAATATCCAAGAAATAGGATTGTACTCTGAATATAACATGGGTATTTTTAGTATGCCCGTTACATAGACTTGCAAAAAAAGATAATATATAGCAGCAGGTACTGCATTGATAATTACAATATATGCAGTACCTAATTTATCCCAAAGTCCCTTGTTATTCAAGGCCATTAAAATCCCAAGGGGTAAACCTACTGCAAGGGATAATCCCATTGCCCCTAGGCCAAATTGTAAAGAATATGGTATTTTGTCCTTTAATATAATTGATATATCAACCTTTGGTCTATATATAATGGATTTTCCTAAATCACCTTTTAAGAGTTGTTTATAAAAGTCCAATAATTGTTTGTGAAGAGGGTCTCTGAGCCCCATACTTTCCAGTATTGCTTCCCTTTGAAAATGATCTAACTTTTCATATCCATCACCAAAATAACCCTCTTCAGGCATCAATCTCATCAAGGCAAAGACTATGGTAATAATTATTATCAATGTAAATATCGATTGAATTAATCTTTTAAGTATATAAGATAACATGATGCCTCACCTCTTTTCTAATTTGCCCCTTTGTCGCATCTTGGGATTATTTTGCTCCTTTTAACACTTCAGCACGTTTCACTTTCCATATTTCCATTAACTCATTAAATGTATCTATATCCATAGGCTCTTTTAATAGATGATGGCCTTTATATCTTTCCGATGATACTCCAAAAGGTGAATATGCCGATTCAAAAGGATTTAGTCTAGATGCGATATATCCTCCTCCACCAACTCCATATGGAATAATAAAAGCTTCATTGATTAAAAAAGCTTCTGCTTCCGCAAAAAGATGCAGTCTCTTTTCAATATTAACAAGCTCTGCCTTTGCTTCTTCAATCATATTCTCATATTTGGTCTTGCCATTGTTATCTGTATATCCTTTTGCAAAATGGGGTTTGTTAAATGTCCCAGAAGGTATAAAAGGATCCGTATATGTCTCAGGGTCTGCATAGTCTGGCCCCCAATTACATTCTAATAAGGCAAATTGTCCTGCCCGCCTTACATCTTGTAAAAATCCTGTCGGTGGTTTTCCATCTATGATTATATCTATAAAATCCCTACCAAGCAGGTTCTCTAGCTGTTGCTCAATTACCTGAGCTCTATTCGCCCACTCTGTTAATCCTGTATTATATGGCATTAAAACTTTAACTGGAAATGTGGCTACTCCTTTTAACTCTTCCATAGCTTTTTCTTTATATTCTAAAGCCTTGGTCTTATTAAATGTATCTATATTTACTATTTCTCCTAATGAACCAAGCTCTGTATAGTCACTTCCATTTAGATCAACAAAATCTTTTGGTGTAATTGTATTATGAATCCTTTTTTCTGGATCATATGGTTCCGCAGTAATCATAGCAGCTTTTCTATCTAATCCATGGAAAATCGCCTTTCTAAAATTAAGATTATTTACAGCAATTCTCCAATTATCTGGCTCATATTCTTCTGGAAAAAATGGATCAAAGTTAAATGCATAAAAGTAGGAATAATATAATGTTCTATTTGGCCTTATAAGCTTTGCCTTACTGGAGTCACTCATCCATTCTTCTAGAATTATAGATGGTATCGTAGCCGTATCTATTTCTCCTCTAATAAATAATTCTGGAGCTAAAGTTGCTGCTTCATTATTATAAATAGCTACTAGTCTTTCAATATGAACATTATCTTTATCCCAATAATTCGGATTTTTAGCAAGTACTCTTCTATTTTGAGGCTCATATACTTCTAAAGTATAGGCTCCATTATAAAGAATTTGAGTATTATCAGTACCAAATCCTTCTCCTACTTCCTTTAAAAACTCACCATTTACTGGGAAGAAACTGACATAAGTTATCATAGATAAAAAATATGGGACTGGCTTTTCTAAGGTATACTCTAAAGTATACTTATCCCTAGCCTTTACTCCCACTTCTTCAAAATCTCTTATATCCCCATTATAAAAGCTTTCAGCATTTTTAAGTACTCCATAGACTATATTTGCAGTCCGTGATTCATTTGCAGGATTTAGAATGTATTTCATTGAATCTACAAAGTCTTGAGCTGTTACTTCACCATATTCCTCTAAGTCATGAGTGTACCACTTGACACCTTCTCTTAGTTTAAAAGTCCAAACTAGATTGTCATCTGATACTGACCATTCTGTTGAGAGTCCTGGCTTTGGAACTACATATGAATCATAATCGATTAATGTATCTACTAAATTAGCTACTACTCCGAACTCATTAGTGGATGATGTAACTAAATAATTCAGTGTCGTCAATTCCCCCGAATAGACTGAGCGATATTCTGAAGTATTATTAACATTTGTATTTGCACATCCAGATAATATAATAACTATGATTAATGTTAAAACTATTATTTTCTTCATGATTGCCTCCTTTAATTACTTATGTGATTATAATTGTCTATATATATGTATATTAGAGGAGATCAGTATTTATTATTGAATAAAACAAAAAGCGCCTATGTTTATAAGCGCTGAGTTTCATATTAATTAAATGTATATATGCTATTTCTATAGTTTAAATCTGTATATTAATTCTTCTAATTCCTTGGCAACTCTTTCTAATTCTTCACTAGAGCTTGAAACTTCTTCAATTGAAGCAGATTGTTCTTCCATAGATGCAGCAGCTTCTTGAGTTCCAGCAGCATTTTCTTCTGCAATTGCCGAAAGATTTTGCATTAAATTCATCAATTCATTCTTGTTCTTATCCATAAGTTCTGCAGAGGTATTAAACTTTTGGATAACTTCTTTGGATGATTCTATAGCTTGGGCAATTGAATCAAATCGATCTCCTGTTGCCTTTACTTTTTCTCTTTGGTCATGAGAAACTTCTCTTGCAACTTCCATTTGTTGTACCGCATTACTAGATTCCAATTTTAAATCCTCTATAATTTTCTTTATTTCCTTAGTAAAATTATTGGATTCCTCAGCTAATTTTCTAATTTCATCAGCAACAACCGCAAATCCCTTTCCAGCTTCTCCAGCTCTTGCC
>JAAYGX010000143.1 GCA_012735585.1 Tissierella sp. | reverse complement strand
GTTAATGTGTATAGTGCTATCCTTTCTAAATATATGTCTAACAAGGAAGAAGCAAGCAATCACATGGGAGGATGCAGTTGAAATTGCTGCCCCTGTTGCACCCAATTCTGGAGCACCAAATAATCCATATATTAAAACAGCATTACCAAATACATTTAATAGATTTGATGTAACATTAATTTTCATTGGTGTCTTGGTATCCCCTGCACCCCTTAGAGAAGCAACCACAGAGAAGTTAAATGCCTGGAAAACAAATCCTAACATAATTACTCTGAAATATCCACTACCTACAGCTATTGTATCTGAATGAGCCCCTAAAAATTTCATTACCGGCACAGTATACCCTAACCCCAGTATCAATATAGGAACCACTAGTAAAACTTGAGTTAAGATCATAATATGCTTAACTACTGATTCTATCCTATCGGTACGTTTAGCTCCTAAATATCTGGCAACCATAGCTGTAGCACCAGTATTCAATGACTGAACTAGGGACAATCCTATAAACATCAATTGATTGGTTATACCTACAGCTGCTATGCCTGCTGCTTGCGTAGATGCACTTCCATAGTTTCCCAACATCATCATGTCTATCATACCAAAAAGAGTGCCCAATAATAACTCAATAAAAACTGGTCCTGCTATCTTAGAGATTTCTTTTCTTATATCCTTTTTATTATGTAACACTTCCATATGTACATTCTCTCCCAATATATTATATTATTTAATTCGATACCCTAAATAGTATATCATAAAAATCTGAATAAAGAAAGACCACTGAAGGCAAGAATGCTAGGGTAATAAAAATGTCATCCTGAGCGTGGCGAAGAATCTTAGGATTGAAGTAGGCTTAAGATTCTTCACTTGCGTTCAGAATGACATCATAGTTATTTATAGTTTTTTTATTCGTTGGTTTGTAAACTACTTTCTTTAATAAACTCATCTATTGCTTTGGCTGCTTCTTTACCTGCACCCATTGCTAGGATTACTGTTGCGGAACCTGTAACATTATCTCCACCTGCAAATATGGCTTTTCTTGTGGTATGCCCATATTCATCTAGGACTTTGATTCTGTTTCTATTATCTGAGTCTAGTCCCTTTGTTGTTCTTGGTATCAATGGATTTGGTGATGTTCCTAGGGCCATTATAATAGTTTGGACATCAAAGTCATACTCTGATCCTTCTATTTCTACTGGTCTTCTCCTACCTGATTCATCTGGTTCTCCCAGATTCATCTTTATACATTTGATTCCTTTTACCCATCCTTTTTCATCTGCTAGTACTTCTACTGGATTGGTTAGGAAGTTAAATATAATTCCTTCTTCCATTGCATTTTCTACTTCTTCTTCCCTGGCTGGTAGCTCTGATTCAGTTCTTCTATAGATTACATGGACTTCTGCTCCTAGCCTTTTGGCTGTTCTTGCTGCGTCCATGGCTACGTTTCCTCCACCTACTACTGCTACTTTGTCTCCTACTTTGATTGGTGTATCCATATCATCTCTATAAGCTTTCATAAGATTGCTTCTTGTTAGAAATTCATTTGCTGAAAATACTCCATTTGTATTTTCTCCTGGGATGTTCATAAACATTGGCAGTCCTGCTCCTGAACCTATGAATATGGCTTCGTATCCTTCTTCAAATATTTCATCTACTGTTATTGTTCTTCCTACTATAACATTAGTTTCTATTTCTACACCAAGCTCTTTTAGATTATCTATTTCAACTTTTACTATTTTATCTTTTGGTAGTCTAAATTCTGGTATTCCATATACTAATACTCCACCTGGTTCATGTAGTGCTTCAAATACTTTTACTGTATAGCCTTCTTTTGCTAGTTCTCCTGCACAAGTGATACCTGCTGGGCCTGCACCTATTACTGCTACTTTATGTCCATTGGATTCTTTTGTTCTTCCTAGTTTTAGTCCGTTTTCTATTGCCCAGTCTGCTGCGAATCTTTCTAGCTTTCCTATGGCTATTGGTTGACCTTTTTTACCTAGGATGCATGTTTTCTCACATTGGTCTTCTTGGGGACATACTCTCCCACATACTGCTGGTAGCGCTGAATAATCTGCTAATATTTGTGCTGCTTCTTGGAAATTTTCTTCTGAGATTTGTTTTATAAATCCTGGTATATCTATGTTTACTGGACATAGTGGTACGCATAATGGTTTTTTACATTGAATGCATCTTTTTGCCTCTTCTATTGCTTCTTCTTTTGTATATCCTAGACATACTTCTTCAAAATTATGTATCCTTTCATTTGGGTCTTGGTAGGTTATTGGTGTTCTTGTAAATTTAGCCATAAATCATACCTCCCGTTAGTTCGCAATATTCGTGGTCTTTTTGGATTTCTTCTTCTTTGTATTGGGCTTGACGTCTTAGGGCTTCGTCCCAATCTACTAGATCTCCATCAAACTCTGGACCGTCTACACATGCAAATTTCGTTTCTCCATCTATTGTTACTCTACATGCACCACACATTCCTGTTCCATCTACCATGATTGGATTTAGGGATACGATACTTGGTAGTCCTAATTTCTTAGTGGTTAAGGATGTAAATTTCATCATAATCATTGGCCCTATGATTATAACTACATCGTATTTTTTTCCTTGATTTACTACTAATTCTTCTATGCCGCTGTTTACAAAACCATGGAAACCATAGCTTCCATCATCTGTTGCTATGAAAATGTTTTCCGTTATGCTTTTGAATTTATCTTCTAGTATTACAAAGTCCTTATTCTTTGATCCTGTTAATATATCAAAATCAACACCATTTTCTGCTAGCCATTTTGCTTGTGGCACTATAGGTGCTACTCCCACGCCACCGCCTGCAAATAGTATCTTTTTCTTTCTTAACTCTTCTAAATCTTCATTTACAAATTCTGATGGTTTTCCTAGTGGTCCTACGAAATCCTTTATGGAATCTCCTACTTCTTTTGCTACTAACTTTTTGGTAGATGAACCCATTGCTTGTGTAACTATGGTTACAGTACCCTTTTCTACATCAGAATCACAAATGGTCAGGGGGACTCTTTCACCTTTTTCGTCTACTATGATGATAACAAATTGTCCTGGTAGTGCTGATTTTGCTACTCTTGGTGCCAATATGTCCATCGAATATATGCTAGGTGCCAACAATTCTTTACTGACAATTTCGTACAATCTAATTCCTCCCTTTATAGTTATTTAAGAATTCTTAAAATACAATCATCTTCAATCAAAGTTTATCATATTCCAAAATTTTATACAATATATCTGAGCAAAGTTTAGCCCACACTACCCTGATAAAGGGTTGTGTGAGCTTTATTAATTACTCTACACTGTACATCTTTTCTGTGACAGTTTTTTCAATTAGACTTACTTTGGACAATGCTTTTTCATCATCCTTATCTTTAGAGTATATATATAATTTTATCTTTGGTTCTGTTCCCGATGGTCTAATGGCATACCAAGATCCATCATCTAGATAGTATTTCAGTACATTACTCTTTGCATTTCCTGTTTCATCATATAGATAGTCTATGATTCTTTCCAGATTCATATCTCCTATTTGTTTGATTGGATTTTCTCTAAAATGTTCCATCATTCTACCGATACGTCTACTACCTTCAACACCTTCTAATACTACAGAAATTAATTTTTCTCTATAATATCCATGTTCTTGAAACAGCTCTTCTAGGACTTGAAGCATATTCTTTCCTTGTTTCTTAAAATATGCTGCCATCTCTGCTATGATCATAGTGGAAACTACGGCATCCTTATCTCTTACATGGGTTCCATAGGTATATCCGATACTTTCTTCATAACCAAATAGGAAGGAGTGTTCATTAGTCTCATCCCATTCATTGGCTTTTTCACATATAAACTTAAATCCTGTCAGTGTTTCAAAGGTTCCAACACCATATTTACTTGCTATTGCTTTACCTAAGTCCCCTGTTACTATACTCTTCACAATTGCAGGATTCTTTGGAAGTGTATCATTTTTATGTCTTTGAGATACTATATAGTTGACTAACAGTGCTCCTGTTTGGTTTCCATTTAGAAATACAAACTCATTGTCACCATTGTTAACCATCATGGCAATCCTATCACAGTCTGGATCTGTAGCTACTAGGATATCCGCTGATTCTTTTTTGCCAAGTTCTACTGCATAATCAAATGCCTTTGGATCCTCAGGATTAGGATATCCAACTGTTGCAAATGTAAAATCAGGGTTTTCTTGCTCAGGAACTACAATTACATTTGTAAATCCTCTATCTTTAAGTACCCTTCTCACTGGAATATTGCCTGTACCATTTAATGGTGTATAGACTATTTTTATATCTTTGTCTATGTCTTCATTAATAGTCATATTCAATATCTCTTGATTGTATTTATCATCTATTTCGCTTCCTATATATTCTATTAATCCTGAATCAATGGCTTTCTCAAGATCCATAATATTAATTTCATTGAAATCCTGAATTTTTCCTATTTCATCTAATATTTCATCGGCAATTTCATCAAGTATCTGAGAGCCTTCTTCCCAATACACCTTATAACCATTATATTCACGAGGGTTGTGGCTTGCTGTGACAACTATTCCTGATATCGTCTTTAGTTCTCTTATTGTATAGGATAAAACTGGCGTTGTTCTAATTCCATCAAATAAATATGACTTTATTCCATGAGCTGCGAGTACCCTTGCAGCTATTTCTGCAAATAAGTCGGAGTATTCTCTTACATCATATGCTATGGCAACTCCCCTATCAATAGCCTCTTGACCTTTATTTAATATAGTCTTAGCCAGTCCTTGTGTAGCCAATGCTACTGTGTATTTATTCATACGATTGGTCCCTGCACCAATTTTGCCCCTTAGACCTGCTGTTCCAAACTCTAAATCTGCATAAAACCGATCCTCTATGTCTTTAAGATCATCTGATACAGAGCGTAGCTCTATTTTGGTTTCTTCATCAAAATAATCACTATCTAACCAATGATTATATTTTTCCATATAACTCATATAAATCACCCCTATTTTATTCTATCTATAATGATTGCATTTATTACCTTAGCTTTGTCAATAAACAAATTTCTAAAATCTTCATTTTATAAATTTTGGTATTTTGCTATCTTATTATTTATTTACCCATTTTCTCATTAAAAAGTCTCTATTAATATTTTATCCAAACTTAATATAAATTCAAGCTCTCTTTAAGGTATTAAATATAGTTTATTATAAAATAAAATTAGATGATATTATTATATCTTCAATTTATTAAAGTCAGGCGATACATCATATACTTATAAATAACAAAATTACTATTATAGTAAATAATATCTTTTCAATCATTTGACTTATTTTGAACATCTTAAATCAGAGATAATTTATCCATTTGATATATAGCTCAATTAATTCTGGAAAAATCAATGAGTAGTCTATTAACTATTAATTTAATTTATTTACCCGATATTTAAGTGGTTGTCCTTGATTAAATCTACATGCTTCTTCAGCTACTTTACGCTTCAATTCAGCTTCTGCTTCTTCTGAATACCAAGCCATATGTGGAGTGATAATAAAATTTTCATGGCGGAATAATTTTGAGCTTGGGTTCATAGGTTCATATTCTACACAGTCTAATGCAGCACCTGCTATTTCACCATCTTCTAAAGCTTTATCAAGTGCCTCTTCATTTATTATACCACCACGTGCCACGTTTATAATAAATGCAGTTTTTTTCATCCTTTTAAATGCACTTTCATCAAATAAGTTTTCTGCACCTTCTAAAGGGCAATGAATAGAAATAACATCTGAACGTTCAATTAATTCTTCAATAGAAACCGAACCAATATAATCCGTACCATCTTCTTTATTAGGTGTATAATAAGGATCATAACCAATAATCTTGCAATCAAGTGCATTGGCTTTTTTAGCAAAATTTCTACCTATGCGCCCAAGACCAACTACTCCTACTGTTAGGGTACTATTTCTATGAATAGGAGCAGATTTTATATAATCCCACCTTACATTTTTTGTATAATCATTCATAATTACTATTTTACGGGTTACAGACAACATCAAAGCGATTGCGTGATCCGCAACTTCATTCATACCATAATCTGGTACATTACAAATTTGCACCC
>JAAYGX010000227.1 GCA_012735585.1 Tissierella sp. | reverse complement strand
GACGTCCCCTTGACTTTTTGAATTTGGATTGGATGTACGTATGCGGTGCGTGAAATCGAAATTTCGTTAAGAATCATTTTTTGTGATTTTAACGGCCCGACGCATTCATTCCGTCTACTTGATATGATGGAAGATTCGGGTATTTTTTTATTAGTTCTTAAAAATACTAGTCAGTATAATGTCAATGGCAAAATTTATAAATAAAAAATCAGGACGTCCGCGACGTCCCGATTCGTTAATCATTTTTACGTTTAATTGTAAATACATAGTTGTAAATAATGTAATTGAATTCCGTATAACCCATTAGAACTGTTTCTCTTATGTTTTATTGGTGTTTTCGCATTTCTTAGCGAAAACACAAAGGTAAAATGTTTTGTTATTGTTTTTGTAATACGAATCGTTCATTAAGGTTTTTTATCATAGTATATAAGCGGCATAAATGGACGGAGTCTTATGTGTTTCTCAATATGGGCTTTGCTTGGGTGGTTCACAATGGTATTCATGTGTTTGGGCTTTTTTGTTCCGCTTGATTGATGTGACGCTGTGCCGTATCTAACAAGTCCTGATATACTCTTTGTTCAGACTTACGAAGCCCATCGGGAAACCAATCGGAATTGAAATGGAATAACGCTCGGATTTTTTCGATGTTTGGAATCTGCTCGGAGTTAAGCATTCCCTCGATACGTTCTATTTCTTCTTTTGTATCTTCATCGTCGTCGAGGTATTCTTCATCGGGAATACATTCATAGAACATGGTGGAAAGATGTTCAAGTAACTCTTGACTCTCTGGGTTTTGTGACATAATTCGATTCTCCTTATCGAACTTTACGTGTATGGTGTCAAACTGTTGCAGGGCTGCCAGTACCTCGAATATTGCCTTCATACATTTCGGGTCGTCGTGGTCGTAATCATCCTACTTATCGAGTATGAGAATCCTCACCATTCTGTTCAAGGGAAAGTTGCCAATTAAGGTCAAAGATTTCGTCCTGCAATCGTTCGATTTCGGCCTCGTATTTGTGTATAATATCTATTATTTCGTTTTCTGTCTTTGGTGTCTTTACGGGCTTTCCTGCCCGAATATCTTCTAAGTATTTATAACCCTCACGCACCTTCCTTTCATATTCTGCAATTTCAGCTTGCAACCCTTTAATTGCGTAATTGATAATTTCCTCATGTTTTAGCATTTATATATACACCTTTCCGTTTTATATTCAATTTAAGGTAGGTCAGGGAGGCCGCTCTGCCGTCTTCCTTGTTATGAATGTGAACTACCCTCCACTTAACACCCTTGCGGATTGCTTGAAGTGGGGGCTTCCCGGGTAATCCTGCCTCATGACAGGAAATTGACCGAGCTAACCCTCCTGTTCCGGGAGTTATTATTTTTTTATGCTAACAAGTGTAATCCTTATTCATTGGATACCGCCAACCGACATTCATCTCCCACCCACTCATTGGGCTATCGCCCTTCACATTCCTTGAGGTTGGGAGACTTCTGTCGGAAAAAGTTAAATACTTTATTGTTGAATTATAATCACGGTCTACTACTAAGCTGCAAGTACATTTGTATTTAGTGT
>JAAYGX010000142.1 GCA_012735585.1 Tissierella sp. | reverse complement strand
TCTGTATCTATATCATCTTTGACATTTACAATACCACAATCAAAAACCCTAACTCCTTCTTTATATTTGTTTAGCTTTCGTTTATCAATAGTTAAAAAAGCTTTGTCTCCAATACTGGCTCCCTTTACTTCTTGGATATCATTGTATTCTGGACTTATATTATGAAACTTCTCAATAAAATTTTCATAAATAAACACAGTACCTTCTACTTTAAGTCTTGTTAGTTTCTCTAAAGCATTTTCACTTTCAAGATTTATAGTTAAGTCTCCATCTACATATAATTTATCTCCATGTTTTCTTATTAAAACATCATTTAATATTTCGCTATTTGTATAAATAAGTCCATCAGGTATAATTTTTATTTCTACATGTTCATCAAATAGAGCTACAGCATCTTCTAATAAACTCTCAGCTGTAATAGCCTTCTTAGTAATAAATATAGTTCCCGCTTCTTTTAAAGAAACTATATTTAAGTCCTTATCTGGAATAATTACCTTATTTTTTACATAATACTTTTGCCCTTTTGCCCTTAGAATAAATGTCTTATCCATAATTAGTTTACTCTTAAGCTTGATGGCATCTCCAGGATAAGAATCTATACTACCATTTACTTTAATTATTGGTAACTTATCTTTTATATCAGAGGGATAAGAAACAGAACCATTAACCTGAATCAACATAAACTTATCTAATACCTCTTGGGATCTTGTTTCTATATTTAAACTGCCATTTACGATTAATACTGCTGGTTTTGAGAGTAAGGTACCATCTGAGATTTCATATGACCCATTTTGAATCATAATTTCAGCTTCTGCAGAAACTTCTGTTACCTCCGCCGTATTCATAGTTACATTATATTTTGCCATTAAATCTTTAGTTTCTTGAGATACTAAAATAGTACCTGCATTTATATTTATATCTGAATAAGACTCAAGGGTTGTCTCCGAAACATTTCTTGCATCACACACTGCCGCATTAATTATTAATTTTTTCTTTTCCATATCAATCACCTTTCCCTTTCTGCATTAAATATATTTTAGACATTTTATTTCTTGCTGAAGATAATCCTGACCTAATGGTTGATGGTGGTAAATCAAAGATCTCGCCAAGTTCTGTCGAAGAATATCCTTCAATATACCTCATCCAAAACAACACCCTCTCCTTATCTGGTAAATAAGCACACAATTGACTTACTATAACCTTACTTAAATCATCTTCCTCAAATAAAGCTTCCTCAATCTTAGGCTCATTTGCCATACGCCTTACCTTATCAATAAAGATATTTTTAGCAGTTCTATATAACCAAGAACGACATTGGGCTTCAGACAAGTCATTGAGAATATGTGCATTTTCCAATCCCCTTATAAAGGTCTCCTGCACTATATCTTCTGCAATAGAAGTATTACTACTGGAGAGGTTTATACAATACCACAAAAGTTTATTATAGTAATCCTTGTATAATTTATCTATCAATTTACCCCTCCTTTTTAATGTCTTTACTTATTAAACGAATGAGAAGTGAAAAGTGTTGACTTTATTTTAGATTTATTATATTTACTTATGTACTTTTTATAAATAATGGGTGATAAATGCATTTATTTATTGTGTGCAGATATTTTATTGGCACCTATTAAATCTACTATTCTTTCAATATCATCAGCAGTTGTATCTACACTTACATTCCCTTTTATGGTTTTCC
>JAAYGX010000141.1 GCA_012735585.1 Tissierella sp. | reverse complement strand
TCCTTTCGCCTTTTCCTAGCTATAGGAATTTATCGCCACTGCTTAGTCCATATATTTTGTTTCTTGGATTCTCCTGGATCATATTCAACAGTGCATCTGCAATATCTATGTCTCCTATAAATATCATCAGGTGCTTCTGAATAATTGTATACTCCATCTATTTCGCTGCACCAATCACAGCAATTAGCTTCGGATTTCCTTATTAATTTAGGTTCTAATCCTAATCCTTTGTGAAACTCTGCATTTTTCTCTACAGCATCATCAACTACTGCTTGTGTGAAATTCTTAATCGGTTCGTCTAATATCCACTTGATATCGTCGAAGAATTCTGCTTCATCAAGCCTATTGATTATTCCATCTATTCGGCTTTGGTTTAATGGTGGAATTTGCGCCTTAATCCCCATGCCTGCTTGCCTATTTAGAATCTCTTGAACTATTGCTGCATTGTCTGTGATAATATCATAGTTATTTATCATCATTGGTTCTACTGTTCGCTTGGCGATGTTATAATACATTCTTCCATCGGGTAGCATATCTTGGGATAGGTTTTCTTTGAATACTTCTGCTAGAATATCCCCGACTTGTATAGATAATTCATTGACTTCTGAATAAGTCGGTTCACCTTCTCGTATTGTAGATAATATTTTTTCTATTTTTTTATTCTTATTAAGTTTTTCACTGAATGCTTTTTTTAGCTTTGATAATAGTTCAGGTGCTATATCAATCATTATTCTTCACCTTCTATTCCTGTGATATCATGTAAATTTTCTTTGCCAAAATATCCTGGTATTGCTTGATTAACTTTTATTGCTCCATCACCTATAAGTGAAATAGTAGAAGCGTCAGGTTTGAAAATTGGTTGCCATTTTGCCTTTGTTAAATATAATTGATTTCTCTTATAGGGCATATCATCTCTTAAACAAGCTGCTAAATAACCAACGTTTAAAAAACCTAGTGCAAAATCTCTTTGAGCCTTTTCTGCCATTAACCTTAATGTTTCGTGAGATGCCTTAATAGCTTCTGCACTTGAAGGGTTATCTGTAGAAAATCCTAAATCATCTAAAGTTAATCCAGTTTCACCCGCAAAACCACTAGCGGCATTTTTTAATTGTTCAGTGAAAGGTGCCATTGATTGTTGTTGAAATTGCCCTAGTTTCGGTTGGTCGCCTTCTTCATCTTTTGTAAATTGTAACATTGCCGATATAGTTGCTTTCCACGCATCCATGGGTTCTGCATCTTGACTAAGCCCTACCACATACTTTTGTGGGAACGAATAAAATTCCGATGCTACATCTGCTCTTTCTAATGTTCTTTTTGCATATCGTTGCCAATATATAGCTGACTTAGTTATCCTTGACCTTCCAAATTGCCTACTTGAATCAGGTCTGTGAATAATTGGTACCAATAAAGGATAGGGTGCGTTATTTTCTGCATATGTTATTAATTTGTCATTTACATAATAGTCTGTTCTTCCTGTTATAAAGTATAATTCTTCATAAGGATTTCCAAATTCATCTCTAGATAATACTGCATATCCTTCCGTTAATAGTCTTGTGATAGGATCTAATATGCCTGTTGCTTCTGAACCTTGAATAACTTGTAGTCTTGGAATATCCTCTTCCCCTTCACTAATATAAATAAAACTACATGAATTTATAAGTGCCGATAACATTGCATCATCAAATAAAACATCTGAACTATTCATTTGGAAAATCTGATTTATATTAAAGTTGTCATTTGCGAACTCTCTAAAGACTAATCTATCCGCTACACTATCTACTGCTTTTGCACACCAACCCAATGTTGCTTGATATTGCTGTCTTAACTGTTGAGGAATTGCTATACTTGGCTCTATATCCTTGTTTTTCATGTCGTATATCAACTGTCTTTTTAATGCTCCATATCTATAATTTTGTAACTTTTTTCTTAAATATTCAATGCCTTGCATTGGTTTTATTCCTCCTTTCTATTAACTTATTTATATAATAAAAGCACCTACTTTTCAGTAAGTACTCAAATTTAATTGGCTTAT
>JAAYGX010000237.1 GCA_012735585.1 Tissierella sp. | reverse complement strand
CTCTTAGCATCCTCTAACTCTATTCTACCTTCCTCAAGTTCCTTCCAGCCATCTTGGAGCTTGATTTTGTTTTTATCTAACTCAATCTTTGCATCGGCTAGTTCCTTTTCTCCTTCTTCTAGCTCCTTCTTTCCCTTTCTAATTTCATCTCTTCCATCATAGTACTGATCCCATCCATCTTTTATTTCATGTTCTCCATCTCGAAGTTCTCTTTCCCCATCCATTATCTGATTCCAGCCGTCTATTAGGGTAAAGGCATTGGGAATCTGAGACTTTTGTTCTTCAAGTTCTGAAAGTTGGTTTTCTAAATCAGGTTTGCTCATATTCATTTGGTCGATTCCCGATTCAATTTCTTCTATACCTTTTTCAATTTCCTCTATTCCCTTTTCCAAACCTTGTTTTATAATTGTTAATCCATTGATTTTTTCTATCAAGGGATCCTTTTCCTCTTCTTCTACAGTTTCAAGAATTGCATTCAATTCATCAATCTGTGCATTTAAGTGATGAAGATTCCCATTTAATTCTTCAAGTTGTCGATTCAATCCATCCAATTGTGATTTTGCTTCAGTTAGACCTGAATCTATAAGATGTATCCCATCTTTTATCTGGTTCATTCCAGCATCCAACTGTTGATTTACGCCATCGATATAAGCATAGAGTGCCTGTTTTGCTGCCGCGTTTCTATTGATATCATTAAAGAGGGCCTCTCCAGAAGGATATCCAATGGCCTTTGCTATGGGATCCACACCTTGAGTAAAGATTTTTTTATTGGCATTAAGTTCTCTCCAACCGTCTCTAATCTCCCTTTCTCCATCCTCCAACTCTAGCCTTGCTCTATCTAATTCCCTTTCGCCCCGTTGAATTTCCCTTTTACCATCTTCCAGTTCAGCTAATCCTTCCAAATACTTCTGTTCACCTTCGTCAAATTCCTTCTGTCCATCGATTAGCTCTTTCTCCGCATCTAGGAATTCTATATAGCCCTCTTCATACTCTTTTTGCCCATCTTGTAACTCAATCCATGCATCGGATAGTTCCTTATCCCCATCCTGTAGTTCTATAAAGGCATCGGCAAGCTCTATCTTTCCATCTTCTATTTCCTTTTTGGCATCCTCAACTTCTTGCTCTAAGGTAAGTTTCGCCTCTTCTAACTCCTTCTTTCCATCATTCAGCTCTTTAAGTCCATCTGCCAGTTCTCTTCTTCCATCCTCCAACTCCTTTTGAGCATCAGCAAGCTCTATTTCGGCTTCTAATTTTCCATCGTAGTATTCTTCCCAACCCTCTGCCAACTCTTCCTTGGCTTCTGTTAGCACATCATTATATCTAATAACTGATCTTTCTTCCCCTATCTTCTCCAGATCCCTTACTATTCTCTTCATCTTATCTTGGTATTCTGAAGAAAAGGAATCCAGCTCCATGGCACCTACTATGGTTATATAAAAGTCCGTATATACATCTAAATTATAGCTATCCTCATCAACATAAATGATTCCACCCAATCTTCCATTTCCAATATTGGTTACTTCCCTCTCCATTGAAAAGTGAAAGGAGTTTCCAACAACACCTACAACGGTGTACTCCATTACCCCATAGATATCATCTATCTCATCGAAATCTGTATTTTCACTGGAAATTTTGATTTTATCTCCAATATTAAAATCAGTTAGGAAGGCTCCTCCCCGCTCTACTAGGACCTCATTTTCTTTCTGGGGCATTCTCCCTTCAAGAAGCTGAAGCCTGTTGATATCTCCTGACTTTCCATCCATAAGGGGTAGTCCATATATCCTCATGCTAATTATTTCTCTATTTTCTGTCTCCATTAGAGAATCCGTTACATAGGCAGGCATCAATTCCTTAACTTCCTCTTTGGAACTGATTAATTCTAAATCATCCTTAGCTAATCCCATAGTAGCTTTGATAAATATGTCTGCCATATTATTCTCATCATAATATTCATCCACTGATAAATGCATATCAGGAGTTGTAACTAAAAGCCCCGAGAGAAATCCTACTCCTAGAGCTACAATCCCAAATATAGCAGCGAATCTTCCAAAGCTTCCTTTAATTTCCTTAAATATAATTTTTAAATATGTCTTATTCACTACCACTCAATCCTTTCTACCGGAAGTGGGTTCGGATTGGTAGTCATAGAGGAGACTTGACCATTTTTTACTTGAATTACTCGATCAGCCATCTGTGCTATGGCAAGATTATGGGTAATGACGATTACTGTTTTTCCTGTGCTTCTGCAGCTATCCTGTAGTAATTTTAATATATTCTTTCCTGTATTATAGTCCAATGCACCAGTAGGTTCATCACATAAAAGGATCTTAGGATTTTTGGCCAATGCTCTTGCAATGGAAACCCTCTGCTGCTCTCCACCCGAAAGCTGTGCTGGAAAGTTTAACATTCTGTCCTTAAGTCCAACTAGAGTCAAGATTTCTTGGGGGTCTAAAGGATCCTTACATATCTCCGATGCCAATTCTACATTTTCTAGAGCCGTAAGGTTTTGGACTAGATTATAGAATTGAAATACAAATCCTACATCGTATCTTCTATATTCCGTAAGCTGCCTTTCATTAAAGGAGCTTACTTCCATGCCATCCAAAAAAATACTTCCACTAGAGCAGGAGTCCATTCCCCCCAGCATATTCAAAACCGTAGTCTTTCCCGCTCCACTGGGACCTACTATTACGCAGAATTCACCCTTTTCTATATTAAAAGAAATATTATTGACAGCTATTATTTTATGCTGTCCCATTTCATAATATTTACATACTTTATCAAACAAAATAAAATCTTTCATATCTATTCTCCTTGGAATTTAGTTTTCCCATCCATTTTCTTAACGGCTAAATCTATAATTCGGATAAGATCCTTTGTATTTTCCTCTCCTACTGAGTCTATAAAAAGCTGAAAATACTCCATAGCATTCTTCTGCTTATCAACAATAAAATTTATACCGTTCTCTGTAATTCTAACAGTCAAACGCCTTCTATCATCTTCATTCTGCTCAGTTTCCACATAGTTCTTCTTTTTTAAAGTATTTATAATTGTAGTAACCCTTGGACGGGTCATATGTAATATCTCACTTAGAGCTGATGGGCTGGTTTCTACTTTTGGATTTTGCAACATATAGAGTAGTATATAATTCTCCCCTTGAAGAAATTCTGTTAGATTAGTAAAAGCCTCCATATAATATACTTTTTCTAAAGAATCAACTAGCTCATTGATTAAATTATATTCTTTCATAATATCCTCCATTAATTAACACTATTAATTATTAATACTGTTAATTATACTACAGTTGATATAAATGTACAATATGAATTTCCCTTCCATGACTCCATATTCTATTCCTAGGTCGTGCCATAAATGTTGGAGATTCTTTGGGGTTGACCTACATCAGTTCACTGTGTTAGGACATATAAAAAGCTCCCATCCCTTTAAACAATAAGGGATGAGAGCTACTCCTTTTGCGTGCTGCTTGGCAGCTGGCACTATATATCTATTATATGACAAGCTATTTGATGACCCTGGGCAATTTCACGAAGTTTGGGTTTTTCCTTGGTACATATCTCTTCCCTATAAGAACATCGGGTATGGAAAGGGCAACCACTAGGTAAATCTATGGAACTAGGAGCCTCACCTTCTAATAACTTTATAGGTTTTGAAGGGTCCATATCTACTGTAAATATAGAATCTAACAAAGCCCTAGTATAGGGATGATAGGCGGAATCTTTTACTTTATTACCAGGTAATATCTCTACAATATTTCCTAAATACATGACCATTACACGATGGGAAAAAGATTGTATCAAGGCCAAATCATGACAGACAAATATGATAGAAAGCTCCCTTTTTTTCTGAATTTCGATTAGCAATTCTATTATTTGTTTTTGAACGGAAACATCTAAAGCACAAGTAGCTTCATCACATACCAATATATCTGGCTCAAGAATCAATGCCCAGGCAATACCTAATCTTTGTCGCTGTCCACCACTCATAGAATGGGGATATCGCAATATATAATCCTTAGGTAATAGGACTAGCTCTAGCATATCTCTTACCCTATTATCGATCTCTTTTCTAGGAAGTCTTTCAAAATTACGAAGAGGTTCACTAATAGCATCTCTAACTATCATTCTTGGAAAAAAGGAAGATGAAGGATCTTGAAATACCATTTGTATATGTTGGCGACTACGCCTCAAAGCCTCCCCTTTTAAATCCGTAACATCTTTTCCTTCTATATATAGT
>JAAYGX010000225.1 GCA_012735585.1 Tissierella sp. | reverse complement strand
TTGGCTGTGATTGATGAATTTGGATCATTTGAAGATTACACTTTCTTTGAACATTTGAAAAACCGTGAAATAATTATTAATCAACAAATAGACGACACGATAGTTGAGCGTGCTATTATGCAAATTATCAAATGGAATCAAGAAGATTCAAATATTCCAATTAAAATTTATTTAAATACCGTTGGTGGGGATTTGTTTTTAGGCATGGTATTATGTGAAGTCATTCAAAAGTCCAAAATCCCCGTGCATGTATATATTTTAGGTATGGCGGCAAGCATGGGAGCATTAATTGCTATTGCTGGTCATAAGACTTATGCATACGAATATTCAAATATTTTATTACATGATGGGTCAACTGTTTTGCAAGGAACTTCTAATAAAGTAAAAGATACTGTTAAGTTTTATGAAGAAAAAGACGAACAAATAAAAAATTTCATACTTAATAATACAAAAATTACTGAGGAAAAGTATGATGAAATGGCTGATCGTGAATGGTGGATGACGGCAAAAACCGCTAAGGAATTGGGTATTATTGATGAAATTATTAGTTAAAATAAAATTATAAAGAGGGATGATGGTTTTGAATAAGGAAAAATTAGAACTGTTGATTTATTATTTAAAGATTTTAGGTAGTTTGAACGGAAATTATCATAGAGAAATTAACAATGCTATCGAAGAAATTGAAAAAGAATTTGAGATTAGGAAAGGCGACTCAAATAAAAAATTTATTTCGTTTGGTATTAAACCTGTTAAAGTAAACAATTCAAAATTTCGTTCAAGACATTAAAAAATAATGATGAATGAAAGGAGAAATATGATTATATGAAGCTTGAAATTAAATATAGTGAGCTGACGAATGTAATTAATTTGCTTGACCGATTAAAACTAAGAGGAATTCAATCTATTCATCGTACTCGTCTGTCTCGTAAATTGACTGATGAATTGAATCGTGTTGCAGAAGAACAAATTGCATTACAAAAAGAATATTTTGATGAGGTTGACGAGAATGGATTGCCGGTTGTTGATTTGAAAAAGTGTAAAGATAAAGATGAGTATCTAAAAGCAATGCAAAAATTTCTTAATGAAACTGTAATCATTGATTCAGAAGAATCTCAAACAATGCTTAAATCGGTTAAAGAAGCGTTGGAAACAAGCGATTTGGAATTAAGTGGAAAAGATGCTTATACATTTGAATATTTATATACACAATTAGAAGACGAAGATAAGTCTTCTGACCAATAAATTTGCGATTCTTCCCTTTTTTGGAGCATGGCTCGAATGTTATAAGTTTCGATGGAGATATATCAAAAATAGAATTAATAAAGAGTTGGAGGTGGGTGTAGATGAAGAAACAACTAGACCGTATCGAAAATAAATTAGACATGCTCCTTAATCTCGTAGAAGATAAGGATCAGTCTGACAATGTCGGTATTGAAAATGGAAAACTATCCGATTTAAATAAGGAAATAGTAGCTGGATATATTACTACTGATGCTATTAAAATGATAGGTAAGGTCATAATTGAGTAACCCTACCTCAATTCATTTTATAAAAAATGTT
>JAAYGX010000140.1 GCA_012735585.1 Tissierella sp. | reverse complement strand
GCATTGAAAATTGTAGAGAGTATCATGAGAATTACAGGTAAATTAATAGCAGTAGGCTTAGGATGTATATTTACAGCGGTAGGAATTTTATTAAGTATAACCATAATTGGAGCCATTATTGGTATTCCTTTGATAATATTAGGAGTGACAATGATCATAAGAGGATTGTTTTAAAAATATTATAGTAAGATATCTATTTTCAAAATACTAGGAGGCATGAAAATATGTTTAGACAAATGAGAAGAAAAAAGCAATTATTAACAAAAGTTCAAACTGAAGAAATACTTAACAGGTGTACAGCTGGAGTTTTGGGGGTAAATGGGGATGATGGGTATCCTTATACAGTGCCAATCAGCTATGTTTATGAAGATGACAAGCTATTTTTCCATTCTGCAAAAAATGGGCATAAGATTGACGCTATTAAAAAAGATGATAAAGTAACTTTCTCTGTAATAGAAAAAGATGAAATAATACAAGAAACTTTTACCACGCATTTTAAAAGTGTTTCTATTTTTGGTAGAGCAAGAATTATCACTGATGATAAGGAGAAACAACACGCCCTTGAATTATTAGTAGAAAAATATTCACCTGATTTTATAAAAGAAGGGTTACAAGAAATAAAGGATGAATGGAGTAGAGTATGCTTAGTTGAGATTAAGATTGAGCATGTGACAGGAAAAGCAGCCATAGAGATTATAAATAAGGGGTAATGGACTAAATCCAAGATGTAAAAAGGATTTAACTTCGGGAATCATTCAATATAGCAATAGAGGAAATGTTTTGAGTAATTCATATGATAAGCTAAGGTTAACCTAGGGATAACAGTAAGGGAGATGATTAACCATGACCACAATTGAACTATTACAAAATTCTATTGACTATATTGAAAAGAATCTTACATCGGAGATAAGTGTATCAGAAATTGCTGATCTAGCAGGGTTCTCAGTTTACCACTTTTGTCGTATGTTTTCCAATTATGTAGGTATGCCAGTAGCAGCTTATATAACTAAACGTAGACTTATTCATGGAATATATAGTATTCAGTCTGGTAATACCATAATAGAAGCAGCACTTCAATATGGATTCAATACCTACCCAGGATTTTATAAAGCATTCAAGCGTGAATTTGGTTGTTCTCCTAAACAGTATTTAGAGCTCAATACTGTGAAAAAACCAATACCAATGGATTTAATCAAGGAGGGAGAATTTGTGTTGAATCAACGTCAAATAACAAAGCTTTTATCTAATTGGAATATAGATAAGAATCTGGAAATCAATGACACATTTATAGCTGGTGGTGCAGTAAAAGCAAATAGCGCTTGGACAATCGGTGATGATTATATATTAAAAACAGGGAAGAATATATCAGGATTAAAAACCCATATTGCAGTTTCAAAAGAACTTGAGAAATATGGAATGGACTCACCTACACCAGTTAAGACAGTACAAAATGAGGATTATATCATAGAAGAAGATAGATACTATATCTTAACAAACCAAGTGAAAGGTCAATTCTTAAGCCCTGAAGCAAGATATAATGAAAATAGAATTTTAATAGGTGAAAAATATGGTGAAGCAATTGGAAATTTACACAAGATACTTGAAGAACAAGGCAATAACATTGATGTAAATGATAACAATCTTCTAAGGACAGTATTAGATTGGGCATTACCAAAGACAAAGATAACTATGGAGCAGTGGGGGTGTCCATTGCCCGATGAATTCTATGAAAATTATAAAGAGAATTTTACAAAATTATATGATGATTTACCTAGACATATAATTCATCGAGATCCAAATCCTTCAAATATCATGTTTTATGATGGTGAAGTTAGTGGATTTATCGATTTTGAAATCAGTGAACGAAATGTAAGGATATTTGACCCTTGTTATTGTGCAACTGGGATATTGGCGGAAGCAGATGAGGTAGAAGTTGGTTTTGATAAGTGGCATAAAATTCTAAAAGCAATAATAAAAGGATATGATAAAGTAGTTAGACTTACAGAAGCAGAAAAGGCTGCAATCCCTTATGTAGTTTATTCTATTCAAATGATTTTCATAGCATGGCTATTGGATAATAAATCCTATAAAAATCTTGCCATGAGAAATAGAGAGATGCTTGTGTGGATATGGGATAATAGGGACAAATGTTTTGGAGAATTAGTTTAGATTGCTCAAACCTCCTTTAACCCCTACATGTTAAAGGAGGTTCTTTGTATATTATATTTAGAACCGTCCCCATTGTTGCACCATTTTGTCCTAGGAAAGCTATTATGATATAATATTGTAAAGTTATATAATGAAACATACCCATCAGTTTTTATTAATAAAGTCTAAAATCAAATAGAGGTGAAATCAATGATAGCTACAAATTTTACGTTCAATTCAGGTGACGGTACAGAAATATTTGTATATAAGTGGATGCCAAAGGATTTAAGAGCAAAAGGAGTAGTTCAAATAGCACATGGTATGGCTGAACATGCTGCTCGATATGAAAAATTTGCATCATTATTGACTGAAAACGGCTACATAGTTTATGCCAATGATCATAGGGGTCATGGAAAAACCGCTGGATCTATTGAAAACCTTGGATACCTTGGAGATAAAGATGGCTTTGAATGGTTAGTTAAAGATCTTCATTCTTTAAGTAAAGTAATCATCAATGAAAATCCATCTTTACAATTATTTTTATTTGGGCATAGTATGGGCTCCTTTGCTGTCCAAAGATATATCATGGATTATGGCAATGAGTTAAGTGGAGTAATATTATCTGGCTCTAATGGTAAGCAAGGTATGATCCTTAAGCTAGGCTCCATCATTGCAAAGTTAGAGACAATAAAACATAGCAAAAAACATCAAAGTGTGACAATGGATAATTTGATTTTTGGCTCATATAACAAAGCCTTCAAACCTAATAGAACTAATTCAGACTGGATTAGTAGAGATATTGAAGAAGTAGATAAATATATAAATGATCCCTATTGTGGAACTGTATTTACAGCCGGATTCTTCTATGATTTTCTAACAGGTCTTATTAAGATTGAAGACAAAAATAATCTATATAAAATTCCAAAAGATTTGCCTATCTTAATATTCTCAGGTGACAAAGATCCTGTAGGGAAAAATGGCAAAGGAATCATTGATCTTTATAATAGATATAAAAACAATGGGGTCAAAGATGTCAAATATGTATTGTATAAGGACGGTAGGCACGAGATGTTGAATGAGCTTAATAGAGATGAAGTAATGGAAGATATAGTGCAGTGGTTAGATTCTAGAAATCCCTTTTAGCTTTTTACATGTTAAAGGGGGTTTATATATATTATATCTTCAGATTCATTCTTAGATAAATATATTGGAAAAGTACTTACAAAGATTGTTCAAATTGTGATTAAAAGAAAGACAATATGCAATATAGATTATCAGCCTTGAGAAAAATTATTTATGTAGAAAAAAGAAGGAGTTTCTGATAATATGTTGAATATATTATATTGATACAAAAATATCATAACAAATGGGGGAAGGAAAAAATGGCTAAAAACGCTTTACCAAGTGCATTTGAAAACTTCGCAGATGCGAGAAAAGAAGGCTTCTTAACAGTTAAAAATTTAAAAGATGAAGGGAAAAAGGTAGTAGGAACATTTTGTGCATATACACCAGTTGAGATATTTTTAGCAGCTGGCGCAGTATCAGTAGGTATATGCTCCTTTAGTGATGAAACAATACCAGAAGCTGAAAAGGTTCTACCAAGCAATCTTTGTCCTTTAATTAAATCCAGTTATGGATTTGCAATTACAGAAAAATGTCCATATATGTACTTTGCAGATTTAATAGTTGGTGAGACTACTTGTGATGGGAAGAAAAAGATGTACGAACTTTTAGGAGATATAAAAAATGTTCATGTAATGCAACTTCCACAAACCCAAACTGATGAGGCCTCCATAGAAATGTGGTATAAAGAGGTCTTAGCATTAAAGGAAAAAGTTGAAAAAGAATTTGATGTCACTATAACAGAAGATGATATAAAAGCAGCCATTACAATTAAAAATGAAGAAAGAATGCTTTTACAAGAATTTTATAACCTTAGTAAATCATGTCCACCGCCAATAACAGGTACTGAACAATTAAAAGTACTATATGGCTCTCAGTTTAAATTCGATTATGAATCAAAGAACAAAGAGTTAAGAGATGTCATTGATAAAGTTAAGAAGGATTATGAAGATGGAGTAGAAAATGTTTCTAAATCCGCTAAAAGAATATTGATAACAGGATGTCCCTTAGCAGGAGTTACAGAAAAGGTTGTAACTGCTATTGAAGACTCAGGTGGTGTAGTTGTAGCTTTTGAAAATTGCATAGGAGTCAAGACCGCAGATAGATTAGTTGATGAAAATGAAGAGCCGTATAAGGCTATAGCTGATAGATATTTGCAAATAGGCTGTTCAGTAATGACACCGGACACCAATAGATATGATCTTTTATCAAGATTAGTAGAAGAGTTTAAAGTAGATGGAGTGGTTGAAATGACCCTACAAGCTTGCCATACTTATGCAATAGAAACAGCACAAATTAGAAAATTAATGCAAGATAGAGATGTTCCATTTATAAGCGTGGAAACCGACTACTCCACAGCTGATGTAGCACAATTAAAAACAAGACTTGCAGCATTTATTGAAATGTTGGTATAATATGAAGGAATTTTATATAGGAATAGATTCTGGCTCAACTATGTGTAAAGCGGTACTTTTTGATGGGAAGAATCTAGTGGATACTTATATAATAAAAACAGGATGGAATCCAAAAATTTCAGCATCAGAATGTTTGGACCATCTCTTGGAGAAAAATACAATATCCCGTGATAATGTCAATATCACAGCAACAGGGTATGGTAGAGAAACCATAGACTTTGCAGACAATATATTTACAGAGATAACTTGTCATGCCTACGGTGGTATATATTTAAAACCTGAAATTCAGGGTATAATAGATATAGGTGGACAAGATAGCAAGGTTATCCAAATCCAGAATCAAAGGGTAGCAGATTTTTTAATGAACGATAAATGTGCTGCAGGAACAGGCAGATTTCTAAGTATGGCATGTGAAATACTTGATATAAAATTAGAGGATATAGATGGGTTTACAGATATCATAGACCCTATATCTATAAGCAGTATGTGCACAGTATTTGCAGAGTCCGAAATCATTGGCCTATTATCAATGGAAAAGGATCGATCAAAGATTATGGGTGGAGTTCTCCAATCTATAGCTCAAAGGATTAGAGCGATGACCGGAAAAATTAATTATGATTTAGAAGCTCCAATACTAATGAGTGGGGGACTTTCAAAATCCAAAGCCCTGATAGAGATGATATCAAAAATAACTGGATTGAAAGTAGAGACTCATGACAATGCCCTATTCGCAGGTGCAATCGGAGCATGTATTTGTGCATATAATAAAAACAATTAGTAACAGTGATAGCATATAATATATACTATGGGGTGTGATAAATTGGATAGAGCTACTTTATTAGATACTTTAGAAAATTCTCCTAATTTTCCTGTTGTTCCAAAGGAACTAAGTGATGTTATTAATATTTTGCAAGAACCACAAGATGTAGAAATAGAGAACTTGGTTAATAGAATTAAATTAGTAGAAGATTTGGAACCTATGATAATTAATTTTATAAATTCAAAGTTTTTTAAAGTAAATAAAAAGGTAACATCCCTAAAAGAGGCAATTATATATTTAGGGATGAATACTATGCAAGTTATTATAATTACAACAATTACCAGCACTTTATTTCCAAATTATCTTAATGAAATTGGTAATTATAGAAGAGAAAGTTACTTCAGGCACTCCATAGGTACTGCATTGGCTAGTATTTCTATTGCAGAATGGTTAGGTGAAGGAGACCAGTATGAGCTCTTTGCATATGGATTATTACATGATGTGGGGGTTGTTTTATATGAGAGTTATTTTCCTGAATTAAAGGAAAAGATTGACGAAATAATAAAAAGAGGAACCCATCAAATAGTCGCAGAACGAATAATACTTGGTGGACTAGACCATACAGATATAGGAGGGTGGATATGTAACAAACTAAACTTACCACCTAATATCACCGAAGTAGTAATAAGCCATCATTGGCCTTTTAAGGCTAAGAAAGAGAATAAGATGATACAAATTATCAATTTGGGTGACCACATCAGCACTAAGTATTACGAAGATTTATTAAGGGGATCTAGTTTTGAAAGATCTACAAATTTTAGTACAAATAACTCCCTTAAAGTTCCAAAAGAAGTTATTGAAGAAATAGCCTATAATCTTCCAAATGAAGTAGAAAAAACATTAACACTATTTACTAGATTTTAATCTTATACATTGTCCTATAAACGAGATTATTCAACAATAATTAAAAGATTTATTCCTAATAAAATAGGGTAATAATATTATACATACACTACATATCAAATTAGATGAGGGTGATTGTATGATGAAGTTTCATAGTAAACCAAATGTATTTGTAAATGAATTAGTGTTAAAAGTTACTGACATAGACAGATCGATAAAATTCTATACAAAGATAATGGGATTGAGCATACTGAAGAAAAATGGGAAAGAAGCAATTTTAACAGCTGATGGGTTCAAACCAATTGTTACATTAATAGAGCCTGAAGATGTGGTGCCAAAGCTCCCTAAGAGAACTGGACTTTATCACTTCGCAGTTCTTTTACCAAGTAGATATCATTTAGGATTATTTATTAAAAACCTTAGAGATCAATGGTATCCAATAATTGGTGGTTCCAATCATGGCGTCAGTGAAGCTGTGTATTTAGAAGACCCAGATGGAAATGGCATAGAAGTATATAGGGACGTTGACACAGATAAGTGGAGTAGAATTGGAGATCGCATCAACATGATATCTGAGCCTTTAGATTATGATCAATTAATAGCTGAAGCCGGGGAGAATAAATGGGGTAACACACCACTTAACACAATAATCGGACATATCCATCTACATGTGGGAGATCTAGATTTAGCTAAAAAATTCTACTCAGATGGATTGGGATTCCACCTAACAATGGAAGCAGGTACATCAGCTATATTCTTATCATCAGGTGGATATCACCACCATATCGGACTAAATGTATGGAATGGAAGAAATGCTGAGCCACTACCAGATAACTCAGTGGGAATGAAGTATTATTCCATAGTATTCCCAGATAAGGATACGAGAGAAAACACAGTTGAGAATCTATTAAATTTAGGATATGAAGTAATTAATGAAGGCAATGAAGTATTTACTAAAGACCCGTCCAGTAATTTAATTAAATTAACAGTTCAAGACAATGGAGAAATTAAGCTAAGATAATGATAGATAGCGATTGATTAAAGCAATCGCTATCTATTTTTATAATTGACGTTCTCTCATTAACCAGAACATAGCGCCATTAAATAATGCAATATAGTAGATTTTCATGTATAATAATATTTAGAGGGACTAAGGATTTTAAGGACCAATAATTAAGGGGGAAGTTTATGTTATTAATTAAAAATTGCAATCTAATGAATATGGTCAATATCTTTGAAGAAAAATATGATCTATTAACTAATGAAGGTAAGATCATTAAAGTAGAAAAAGAAATTGATGAAGATTTATATGAGAGTATTGAAGTAATCGATGCAAAAGGAAGATTGGTTACACCTGGATTGATTGAGCCCCATTGTCATATTGGTATTTATGAAACTGGGGCAAAAGAAGGGATGGATGGAAATGAATACTCCAATCCAGCAATACCAGAGCTAAGAGCTGTAGATGCTATAGATCCTATGGATGCGGCCTATGATGTAGCCATAAGACATGGTGTAACAACTGTTGTTGCAGGCCCAGGTAGTGCAAATATTATCGGTGGTACATTTGCTGCCATGAAAACTGCTGGAAATATTCTAGACAATACTTTAATTAATGGTGAAGTAGCTATGAAAATGGCCCTAGGAGAAAATCCTAAATTTGCCTATGGCAATAAGGGCAAAGCACCATCTACAAGGATGATGAGTGCAGCAATTATGAGAGAATACTTATTTAAAGCAAAAGAATATCATGAAAACTATAAATCCCATGAAGAAAATATTAAAAATGGTATAGAAGAAAACTTTGACTATGACCTAGGGCTCCATAGCCTAATGAGAGTATTTGATGGTATGAGAGTCAAAATCCATGCCCATCAAGCAGACGATATATTAACAGGTATCAGAATCGCAGAGGAATTTGGCTTAAGATATACTATGGATCATTGTACGGAAGGATATTTAATAGCAGATGTACTAAAAGAAAAAAAAGTCCAATGTATCATAGGGCCTTCTGTAGGCGGAAAGAGCAAGCTTGAATCCCGTAATAAAAGTTTGAAAGCAGCAGCAATACTAGAATCAAAAGGTATAGAATTTGCCATAATGACAGATCATCCAGTAATACCAATAGAGGGACAATTGATGCAGTTAGCTATATTTGCAAAACATGGCTTATCACGACAAGGTGCATTAAAAGGAGTTACCATAAATGCTGCTAAATTAAATGATATAGATCATAGAGTAGGAAGCATAGAAGTAGGAAAAGATGCAGATATAGTTATATGGGATGTAGACCCTTTAGATACAATGAGTGAAACAGGCATCGTAATTATAGATGGTAAAGTAGTATATGAGAAAAAGGAGGGAGAAGTCTATGTTGATTATAAAAAGATGTAATCTAATAAATATGGCAGATATATATGAAGAGACTATGGATCTAGCTATAAAAGATGGGAAAATATTAGAGGTTAGTCAAAATATAGACCCAAGTAAATATAATAATGCAGAAATAATCGATGCTAATAATGATTTTATAACTCCTGGTATTGTAGAACCACATTGTCAATTAGGTGTAAATGAACAGATTTATAGATTTGAAGGTAATGATGCCAATGAAACGACAGATCCTATACTACCTCAACTTAGGGCCATAGACGCTATAAATCCAGCAGATGAAGGAATTCAAGTAGCTAGAGAATCAGGGGTAACCACAGTAGTGTCTGGACCTGGTGAAAGCAATCCAATAGGAGGCACCTTTGCTGCCTTTAAAACCTATGGAACTACAATTGGGGACATGATAATAGAAGATGAAATAGCCTTTAAAGTAACACTCGGCAATGCCCCTAAAAATGCCTATGCTAGTAAGGGTACTGCACCTAGAACACGCATGGCTACTGCAGCTTTGATTAGGGAATCATTCCTAAAGGCCAAGGAATACCATAGACAATACCATACAGATAAGAAACCTAAGTTTGATATGAAACTACATTCTTTAATGAGGATATTTGATGGTATGCTTGTTAAGTTTACAGCTCATCAAGCCTATGATATAGTGACATCCATAAGATTAGGTCAAGAATTCAATCTAAATTATACAGTAGATAAATGTAGTGAAGCATATTTAATCGCTGATGAATTAAAACAATTTGACACTAGATTCATAATAGGACCTGCTTATGGTGGAAAAAGGGAACATGAAATAAGAAATAGAGACACAATTATTGCTTCAATCATGGAAAAGAGTGATTTAGATTTTTCCATCTCTACAGGACATCCAGGGGTGGATATAAGTATGACTATGATTCAAACGATTATGATGCATAAAAAAGGATTGTCTAGAGAAAGAGCATTAGAAGCTATGACAATCGATGCAGCAAGAATGGTAGGTTTAGAAGATAGAGTAGGTAGTATAGAAGTAGGAAAAGATGCAGACATAATAATTTGGGACGGCGAGCCATTGGATTATTATACATCGCCTAGAGTGGTTCTGATCGACGGAAATGTAGTATATAATAAATAATTATGGATGACTGTAGATTCTCTGAAGGAAGAGGGGCACCTTATTAAGATAAATAAAGCTGAAAGGTGTGTCATAATTGAAATTATTAAAGGAAAGAATTATAAAAGATGGAACCAAGAAAAACAGAATCCAAAAACTTAGATAAGGATACATATGATAGTGAGGTATATTCCTATACAAAAGCTAAGACATATAAGATAAAAGTATCAAAGAAATATCTAACAGAAGGAGAAAATATATTAATTATAGATGATTTTCTAGCTAATGGAAAAGCAGTAGGGGGACTTATAGATATCGTCAACAAAGCAAAATGAAATCTAGTGGGTATAGGTGTAGTTATTGATTTAAGCAAAGGATCATTCTATGAAAAAGAAGCTATAAATTTCAAGTTGTCCCTTAGGGAATTAAAGAGACAAATCTTGAAAGACCCATATGTTTTCGATTTTTTAGGAATTCCAGAAAACAAACCAATGATGAAATAGGTAATTCTCCTACATGATATAAAATTGATCTTATATTAGAAGCTATTAGTAGGTATCCAGAAATAGAAGAAGTTATTATTTTTGGTAGTAGAGCGAAGAATATCCGTTGCCATATTTTTTTGATATAGTAAATTATAATGACATTGAGGATAAAGAATTTAAACGTCATATAGATAGTGTGGGAAAAGCAATTTGGGAAAATTTCTTGTAGATGATTTTAAATCCTAATAAACTCATAGGAAATTGATTTAATAAATCAATAAATCTTAGTGTCCGAGATTGTTCAATCTCGGTCTTGCTTTATCATGCCAATGGGAACCATAATAGTGATGGATGCAATAAATGTTTTAAAATCAAGAGTTTCAGGAACTTTAGTCAATATAATTCATGCATTGCTTAGAGTAATTAAGGTATAATTGTTGTTGTGAGCAGTGCATGAGAAACGAAGCTTTAATTCTTTAAGAATTTATAAATGTATAGTATACTTATATTATAATCATCGTCAGTTACGACGTATCAGTAGATTTAGACGACTTAAGTGTTTTGTCATTCCGAGTGTAACGAGGAATCTTTCGGGTTGCAAATTGGGTCAAGATCCTTCACTAGCGTTCAGGATGACACATTATTTAAGACACATTCTTAATTAACTATGACATATCAGCAAAGTTATATATTTATAAAAATATAAAATTTAAGTTGGGAGGTATTTGATATGATGTATCCTTATATTACATTAGCAGATGCGACCGAGATTACTCACTCTCATATAATTGAAGAAAATGATGTAAAGAAAGTAGAAGTCCACTTTGAGCGACCAACAGAACATGGATTTGATACAGCAAGGTGTATTTTGCCTAATTATACTTGGATAAAAATAGAAGGTTATACTGATGAAGAAATTGAAAACTTCAACGAAATGCTTAGACATAATGCACATCTTCTATATAAATATGCCTCAATAGGGGGTATTCAAATTACTTAACCTTTTTAGAATAGGAGGATATTTTGTTTATTTCTGGTCTAATGAAAACTTTGAACCAATTCATGTTCATGTAAGCTAGGGAAAGCCTAGCCCAAATGCTAGTAAAATATGGTTAACTGCTTCAGGTGGTTGCATCTTAGCTAATAATTCAAGCAAGATACCAACAAAAGAATTAAATAATATTTTAGAAATAAAAGCAGCACAATACTTTATAATATGTAAGGAATGGAAGGAGCATTTTAAAACAAATGAAATTAAATTCTATTGTTAAAATAATTTCAAAATGTAACGAAATTGAGATAAGCTTTATATCCTAGCAGCAGAATAAGCAGTAGGAGCTTTATTAAATCAGAATTTGGTATGCAACTGAGATAATGACACAGAAGGTAAGGTCCTCTGTGTCATTTCTATTTATCACTATTAATAAAAATGAAAGTGATTATCTACCTTCTACTATGTATAATGATTATGCCATCAGTAGCGAGCTATTCAACTGGGAATCCCAAAGCACAACCAGTGTAGAAACTCCCACAGGACAAAGATATATCAATGATAGGTCAGAGGGCATAAGGTCTTACTCTTTGTTAACTTCCCTAACCATCATTGGAGCCATATTTAGGCTTCCAATGATGTTAAGCCAACTCCACCACCAACTCAGGATAAACCCCTTTAAATCTATTAAAATTCTCTTCAGCCAACTTCTCTACTAATTTATCTGGGACAACTTTAATTTTCTCACTAGAACTTTGACCAAGCCTACATTTACATCTACAAGCAAAGTCATATTCAATTCCATGGTATCTCTTAGAGTAAATTATTAATCCATGATCATTACATATCCAGCAGTTAGGAAATTTATTATATTTACCTTCCATATTTAATCCTCCAATCCTCACCTGATAGGATAATAGGAGTGCACATAGATGTAATTCTACTAAGTATTGCAGGACCCCATTCATCCAGTCTATAGATAAGATCTTTAGAGTTACAATTAGTAGTTATGATAATAGGTTTTTCATTTTCATATAGTCTATTTATTATCCTATAAAGTAGAGATAGATTGTGTTCTGTAGTATTTTCCTTACCTAGATCATCTATAATCAATAAATCTACCTTGCTTGTCATAATATCAATAGCTTCTATCTCTGTTAAACTGGAGTTTCTACTGTATGTACTTTTTAGTGTACTTATAATATCTACAATATTTCCAAAGTAAGTGCTGTATAGTTTATTATTTAATTCATTTACTATGGCAGCTGCTAGATGGGTTTTACCCACACCAACATTACCAGAAAGTAGTAGACCGTTGGTATTAGGGAACTTGTCCACGAAGTCTTTAGCTGCATTATAAGCAGGTGTATTTCTAGATTCATCATAATTATCTAAGGTTTTGCTCTTAAATAATAGGGGTAATCCATTACTTTTAGATAGCTGATTTATTTTATTAAATCTTTCCTTTTGTAGGTATTCTCTAGCTTCTATTTCATTTTTATCTATGGAATTTCTTAAGAATTCTTTAATATCCATTTTTATCACCATCCATAATCATTTTCATCTTGTATTTTTTCTTTAACACCTTCATTCAAATATCCTTCAAACTTTGTGCCAAATAAGGTCTGTGGTCTAAGGTAGCTATTCATATTAGGATTCTTTTCCCATGATGAAACCTTTGTATCTATTACTTTTTTAAAGTCATCTAGGGCAAAGCCTTCATTAAGTCTTGCATTAATAAGTCTTTGAGTTGCTTTAGAAGAATGTTTGAAATTTTTATTTGCTTTTGTGTTAAGGTAAGCAATAATATCCTTATATATATCTTTATCTATTTCTAATTCTTCTTCTAATTCTAATTCTTTATCTGTTGCGTTACCTCCCGTTACAGTAACGTTACCTGTAACGTTACTACTTGGAAGTTGGTTTTGCTTCTCTCTATATTTAGCTACTCTTTTCCTAGTCTGTTCCCTTATTTTCTCTAAACCCTCTATATTCTGATGCTTGCCCCAGTTAGATATCTTTATAAAGGATTGATCATCCAACTCTATCATCCCTAATTCATGTAATGTCCTTAGAGCAAACTTCACAGTATTAAGAGGTCTCCTAAATTTATGAGTAAGCATTTCTTCTGTATATGGTATATTTTCCGTTAAGAAAATAAATCCACCAGCATTACACTTACCTGCAAGAGTAAGAAGCTTAATCCATATAATTAATATGGAATCAGCTTCTGGAAGACTTTCAATAAAGTCAATCTTTTCATCTTCAAACATATTAGTGGTTATCTTAATCCACTTGACATTAGACATGTTTACCACCAGCTACCTTTTTAAGTATTGTAATTAGCTTACTTGCTTCATCTTTAGTTAAATCTTTGGTACTATCCTTGTTTAATGTTTTCTTAAGGTAGTTTTTAATAGAATCAGGGTTTATAGCTTTTTCATTTGCTAATAAATGAATATATTTCAGCTGTCTATCTGTAATGGGATCTTCATGAATTTCAATATTTGGATTTTTAGTATGCTGTAAGGCATTATAAAATTCATCTAAAGTGATCCCCAGACTATCAGCTATACTCTTTGCTGTGTCGATGGAAGGGTTTCTAAGGCCCTTTTCAATTAGTGAGTAGTAGGATCCACTGATATTACACATTTCAGCCAGATCTTTCTGTATTAAATTTTTATTTATTCTAATTTCTTTTAAGTTTTTTGCTTTCATTTTTTCTCTCCTTTACTGTTTGTTAATAAACATATAGAAAAAGGGAAGGGAATTTACTATTGGATATTTTATCTGTAAAATGAAGAAAATGTTAATTATATTAAATATTTGGAAAAAAGAAGGAATTAGGGATTTTATGTCGAATAGAAGGATAGAGATAATATTCTAATTTTACTTAAATTAAATTATGTGCAATGTAAGGGGGAAAATAGTTTGAAACTAAATATGGAACAAAGGCGTATCGTAGAATTAGAGCCTAGTGGTCATATGCTTATAAAAGGTGTGGCTGGATCAGGTAAAACTACTGTTTCTGTAAGACGTATTCCTTTTTTACTTAATCGTTATTGCCATGAAAAAGATGACAAAGCTCTACTTGTTACCTTCAATAAGACATTGCTCAATTATATAAAATATCAATATAACAAGGTGGAAAATGAAGAAAACTACCAGGAAAATTTCTTTGACAATTCAAATAAAAAAGTAGATATTACAACTATAGATAGCCTAATGTTTAAATACTTTTTAAAATATCAAAAGAATAATAGTATTAGTTACAAAATAGCAGATAGTGGGATTCAATTTAAAGCAATAATACAAGCAATAAATATGGTGGCTGATAAATATCCAACGATAAAAATGATTTCACCTAAGAATGCCAACTTTTTATTAGATGAAATTTCATGGATAAAAGCATGTAATATTGATGACGAAAATACCTATCAAAATATTGATAGAATAGGAAGAGCAAGTGGAGGTAAAGGTACTCCACAAAAGTTAATAAAGAACTCACCATTAAGAGCAGCTATTTTTGAACTAATGATTGCATTTGATAATGTTCTTCAAAATGAACATTTTATAGATTATAAGAGTATGAATTTAGTAGCCCTAAAGGAAGCGCAGCAGGCTCCAATAGATATGTATACACATATATTAATAGATGAGAGTCAGGATCTAACAAAGGTACAATTAAAATTTTTAAGATGCATTTATAATGAGAAGAAACATTCTTCAATAATGTTTGTAGCTGATAATACCCAAAGCATTTATTCTCATTCATGGCTAGGTAAAGGAAGACCTTATACCACTATAGGATACGATATGAGCGGCAAAAGAAGGACATTGTCTAAAAATTACAGAACTACAACTGAGATTTCTTCAGCAGCCTACGATCTTATTGAACATGATGAGAGCATTAAAAATAACGTAGATTTTGTGAAGCCTTCTTTAATAGATAGACAAGGCCATCCTCCAATATATAAATATTTTAAAACCAAGGAAAAACAACTGGATTTCTTATTTGAAGAAATAGCTACTCTTAGAAATGATTATGAGTATTCAAATATCTGTATAGTAGCTAGAGAAAAAAGGCTAATTGATAATGCAAAAAAATACCTAGAAGATAAAGGGATACCATGCGAAATATTAAATCAACAGGAACCAGATTTTGAATCAGATAAGGTTAAATTGATTACATTTCATTCCATAAAAGGTTTAGAATTTAAGGTCATTTTTCTAATAGATTTAAATGAAGGTGTTTTTCCAAATAACCACCTAGTTGATTTAGATGATGAAGACACATACGATTCAGAGGAAAGAAAACTTTTATATGTAGGAATGACAAGGGCAAACGAGCTATTGTATATGACTTCAGCAGACAAGCCTTCCAAGTTCATAAAAGAGATCGATAACAATCACCTTAGAATCAAAAGAGATTGTAGTATAAGACCATTTCAATCATTAGGAATATATGAGTATTTATTGACAAATCAGATTATAGATGTCAATGCCAAAGAAGAACTAATTAGGCAATGGTTTATTAAGGAACTGAAAGAGACTTACGGATATCCATTGGAGTTGATAAAGTTAGAGTATCCTGTATATCAATTTTCAAAGAAAGGATATGTAGATGTAGCAGTAAATATTTACTATAAAGGTAATGAGATGCCTTATATTTTTGCAGAAATGAAGCAATTTGGGACAGGTATAAAAGATGCCTCAGAACAACTAAAGTCATATATGCAGTCACATGATAAGGTAAGATATGGTGTAGTGACAGATGGGTTGGATTTAGTAATATTTAATAGAGAAGGAGAAGTATTAAATGATTTACCTAAGTGCATTCCAAATTTTCTCCCAGATGTAATGGAAAGAAAGCAATATATTAATTTTAGGAATAACAAGAGATACTCCTATGCCTATGATAAGGATTGCATTGCAAATATTGAGATTACTGATAGTGAAAGAAATCT
>JAAYGX010000139.1 GCA_012735585.1 Tissierella sp. | reverse complement strand
CCATGGTGTGCCCTTCAATCGTTGAGCCTAAATACATGAAACCGCCGCTTTCTGCATAGATAGGTAATTTATTATTATATGCAGCTCTAATACTCTCTAGCATGGAAGTATTATTTGATAACTTATCAGTATATAACTCAGGATAACCCCCACCGATAATGATCCCATCAATATCCTTAGGCAGACTTTTGTCCTTAAGAGGTGAAAATGGTATCAGCTCTACCCCTAATTTTTTCAATAAATCTAGATTGTCTTCATAGTAAAAACAAAAAGCATTATCCTTGGCTATGGCTATTCTAGTAGATCCTACTTTTTCTATGCTGATCTTCTCATATTCAATTTCAGGTGAAGATGAAGCAATCTCCTTTAAAGCTTCTAAGTCTATATATTTAGCAGCATTTTCACCTAATATATCTATCTTATGACGCAAATCCTCGATTTCGTCAGCTGTGATTAATCCAAGATGTCTACTTTCAATTGCTGCCTCTGGTAGATTTGGCATAAATCCAAGGACTTTAATATCTAGCTGTTTTTCTATCATTTCTTTATATCTTGGAAACATAGCTGGGCTTACTCCATTGAGTAATATACCTTTGATTTGATTTTCATTGAATTCAATAAAACCCTTAATAAGTGCAACTAATGACAAAGCCATTCCTCTAGCATTAACAACCAAAACAACTGGGGTATTGGTCTTATTTGAAAGATCGTTTGATGAATAATCCGTAGTATCCATTCCTAATCCATCATAAAATCCCATAACCCCTTCTACAATTGATATATCACAGTCTTTACTATTTTCTGCAAATAATTGTTTGACTACATTTTCTCCACATAAAAACATATCCAGATTTCTGGATTTAGTACCTGTGATCTTAGAATGAAACATAGGGTCAATATAGTCAGGTCCACTTTTAAATGAGTTGACCTTTAAACCCTTATTTAATAAACCCTTCATCACAGCACAAATCATTGTTGTCTTACCACACCCACTACCTGTACCTGCTATCATAAATCTATTGAATTTACTTATTTCTTTGGTATTTTTCATGAATTTTCTCCTATATTTTAATAAATATAATTATATAGTGGTAAATTCATTTGTCAAATCTTCTTTTATGCTGGAGTGGTAAGTAAGTGTGGCATTGATTTTTCTGTCATTCTGAGGAGCTTGCGACGAAGATTCTTTGTTTTGGGCCTAAGATTCTTCGCTTACGCTCAGAATGACAACTATAATAATGATACACTTTTTACAAAATATGAATTAGTAATATGTTCTGAATCTCTTCTAATCTAAATAAGATATAAATAAATACTATTATTCTAGGAGAGATGATGATTACAATGAACAATCTTATGTATAACACATCAGTTATTGGTAGTATCGGGTTTTTGACAGGTTGGATGGGGATACTTGCAGGTATTTTAGCCTCTTTTTTTATCAATAAGAGAAATAGCCGTATCAAAGGCACATCATTTGGTTTTATAGGTGGATTGATGCTTGCCATTGTTTGTTTTGATTTAATTCCAGAGGCAATTAAGACAAGTAATATTTATATAACCTCAATCGGTATTGTAATTGGATTAATCATATCAGTGCTATTAGAAGGAAGGCTTGACTTCAAACATCTACCTTCTCATAATATTGAATATAATAGTTTTCTAAAGTCAGGGATATTTATGGCTATTGCAGTAGGGATTCACCACTTACCAATTGGATTCGCGCTGGGTTCTTTACTATCTACAAATCCTATAAAGGGCATTCATTTGGCCATAGCAGTAGTACTACATGGTGTACCAGAAGGTCTTGCTTTGGGAATCTTCTTTAATGAAAGTAAGATAGGAGGATTATCATTAATACTTATATCCATCTTAACATGTATCCCAATGGGACTAGGTGCTATTTTAGGCGGTATCATTAGCGAAGTTTCACCTGCACTCATCAGCTTAAGCCTTACTTTTACTGCTGGAATGATTCTATATATAGTTTCCAGTGAAACCATACCAAATGCAAGAGAAACTTGGAAAGGTAGACTATCTACAATTGGGGTTGTTTTAGGTCTTATTTTCGGTATATTGATTATGTCATTTTTAGAATAAAACTGAATAATCTTTACCTTTAAATGGTATATAATTAAGGATAAGGAATTTTAGTCAAATACATAATAATAACCAAATGGAGGTAACTGTGGATAATAAAAAGGCTCATTTAATCTTAGATAATTTAAAGAAAGTCATATTAGGTAAAGACGATATCTTGGAAAATGTAATCATTGCATTATTATCAAGGGGACATTTATTAATTGAGGATGTACCTGGAACAGGAAAGACTACTCTTGTAAAAGCTTTGGCTAAAAGCTTGGATCTATCCTATAAAAGGGTACAGTTTACTCCTGATTTGATGCCCTCAGATATTATTGGTGTGAGTATTTATCATAAAGATACAGGAACATTTTCCTTTAAGAAAGGTCCTATATTTAACCAAATATTTTTAGCTGATGAAATCAATAGGACATCTCCTAAAACCCAGTCCAGTTTACTTCAAGCAATGGAAGAAGGAGAAGTCTCCACAGAAGATCATCATTATATATTAGATAAGCCTTTTATGGTCCTAGCTACACAGAATTCATTGGAGTATCAAGGTACTTTTCCATTGCCTGAAGCCCAGTTAGATCGGTTTATTATGTGTCTATCTTTAGGTTATCCTGCTGAAGAATATGAAATGGAAATACTTAAAAATCATAAATCCATAAAAAATTTAAATCAAATAAATCCTGTTGTAAATGAAGAGGATATTTTTCTGATGCAATCTTTCGTCGATAATATCACTGTCCATGATGATATTATTGATTACATTATCAATATAGCAAATGCCACAAGAAATTATGGTGATATAAGTCTTGGGGCTAGTACAAGGGCTTCCATCGACTTACTAAATACTTCTAAGGCTAAGGCCTTTATTAATGGCAGGGGCTATGTTATTCCCGATGATGTTAAAAAGATGGTCATCCCTGTGCTCTCCCATAGATTGATACTATCCTCTGAAGCTAGAATCGAAAGAAGAAGTGCTAAAGATATATTAAAAGGTGTTTTAGATCAGGTATTTTTACCAGTGATTGCTCATGAATAGTTTTAGATTGACTGCCACTTCAATTTGTATCATATTATTTTCCTTTGTACTATTTGTGGGGGGACTAGCACCCTATTACTTATTTTATATTTTTTCATTTGCTTTAATAATTCCTTTAATTCATAATATAATTATTTTTACCAGCATTGAAGGTACAGTTAAAGTTCCAGATGGCTTTTTATATACAGGTGACAAAATAGAAATAGAGTATCTGGTGAAAAACAAAAGCAGATTATCAGCACCCTATATTGAAATTAAAAGTAATATTACTAGATTACTGACTGGTAAGGATATGGAAAATAATATACTAAGCCTAGGTCCAAAGGCTGCTTTTACTAATAAGGATACCATCACCTTAAATAAAAGAGGCTATTACCATTTGGGGGAAATCGATGTAATAATTCACGATGTATTTACTTTTTACTCCTTTCATAAAAGAATTAAAAGTAAAGCATCACTATTGGTTTACCCTGAGATCATCAATCTTTCCACTCTAAAGATTACCGCAGATAATAAATCTGGAGAATTGTTGACTGAGAATTCGTTGTTTCAAGATAGAAATAATATTTCAACCTTTAGGGACTATCGTGAAGGGGACTCTATCAAGACGATTCATTGGAAACTTACAGCTAAAAATGACACTGCAATTGTAAAAGAGTTTGAAAATAGAGTAAATACCAATGTTGTCATCTTTTTAGATAATGAAGCATCTCTTTTTAAAGATGATGTCGACCGACGTTTAGAGGATAAATCTGTGGATACAGCCCTTAGTATTATAAACTATTGTCTAATTCAAAATATAGAAGTGATATTGGAGACTCAAAACGAAGGTAGATATATACGAATTGAAGGCAAAGAAAAATCTGATGTTAAGCCTTATTTAGAGGAATTAACCAGATTTAGTGGCAATGGAGTGCTGCCTATTGATTCATTGATATTAGCACAATTAGACACCATAAGTAAAGGATCAACCATTATAAAAATCAGCCCTAGATTAGATAAGACCATGGGAGCAATTGGGATTGAGTCCAAGCTAAAAAAACTTAATCCTTTGTTTATTGCTATTACGGATATAGAAAATAAAACAGGCTATATTAACCCACTAATTGAAAAAAGATTACTTCAAGAAGGGATACCTATTCATATCATCGACTATAAGACCAGCATAAAAGAAGTATTGGAGGTCCATAATGGATAGAATACATAATAAAAGTCAAAGAATTATCAATAATTTTGTCTATATTGGTTTTGTATTTATCATTATGCATCTATTTGGATTAGGAATTAACCTTGATTTAAGTTTCTCCCTTCAATTAGCTTTGGTTGCTATCGGTTCTATAATGGTTAAAATTTTTTTATTTAATCCATTGATCCTATATATTTTATTAGCCATGAGCTTTTTAGGAGGAATTTTAGTCTATCATTATGTCACGCCTTTTTTCATACCTTTGGTTGAAAAAATATATTATTTATTTGAAAATATAATCTATAACTTCCAAGGAAAAGAAAATATAGCTGATGAAAATATACTTTTATATTGGATACTTCTAATTGTTTTTGTCTCACTTTTTAATGCTTTTGTAATATTTAAAAATAGAAGTATTTATCTATTGCTTCCAGTTTATGTAGGGGCATTTCTTTACTATTGGTATAACTTTTATGACCAATCCTATTGGTTCATATCGATTTTTTTCTTAGGTTTCTTCATATTAATGGGATATTATAAATTTAGAAAAGAAACAGATAAATTAATAAAGAAAGCAAGTGTTGATGTAGATCATTTGTATTCTCCATGGATAAAAACTGTTTCTAAATACAGTGTTTTTATAGTAATTATGGCTGTATTGCTGCCAAAAAACTATAATTATATATCTTGGCCATGGCTGCAACATAGGGTTTATACTGTATTTCCCTTTGTAGAGAATTTGCGATCATATGATACCTATACTAGGACTTCTGGAGAAGCAGGCCTTTTTAATTTCTCAATGACCAGTACTGAAAATGCATCTTCAAGATTAGGTGGACCTGTAAACCTGAGCGATAAAAGGATCATGACTGTTTATTCAACTGAAGCTAATTACCTTAGGGGAAGTGTTCAACATACCTACACTGGGAATGAATGGCAAACTATAAGAAATCCGATTTCATATCATAGAGTTAAAGAAAATTTTAGTGATTGGTCTGGAGAAGATATGAAGTCTTATTACAATTATGTTATTTTGACTATACAAAATCATGACTTTGCCTCTACTACACTATTTAGTCCATATAAACCTGCCTTTGTAGATTTTAAAGATCAATCAGATATTGTGTTAAATCGTGATGATATCTTGGGTTTTCCCCATGGTGTTTATGATGGGGAAAGCTATACTATTTGGACGCAAAAACCTCTTCCCTATGGAATTTTACTTGCTAATAGGATTGATTTGACTATAGATCAGATCGATGATTTAGATATTTATTTACAAATTCCTGAAGATAAAATCACTGATAGAACCAGGGATTTGACTAAAGAAATAATCGCTAACTCTCAAAGTGATTATCAGAAGGCAATAGCCATAGAGGATTATCTGAGAAATAATTTTGAATACAATTTAAGTCCTAAGATGATCCCTGATGGCAGTGAATTTATAGACTACTTCCTGTTTGAAGGCCAAGAAGGCTACTGTACCTATTATGCCACTACTATGGCCATAATGCTCCGTCTTGAAGGAATTCCAACTAGATATGTAGAGGGTTACTTAGCTTTTGATTCCATAGATGATGGCATATATGAAGTAAGACATGATAATGCTCATGCCTGGATTGAAGCTTTTATTGAACCTGTGGGATGGATGCAGTTTGAACCTACCCCTGCATTTCCAGCACCTACTAGATTAGAAAATTATAGACCTGAAGTAGTAGAAGAAACTCATGATAGGGACATAATATCTAATGATACTTCTGAGCGTGATAAGTCTTTTGACCAATCTGAAATAATTGATGATGTCGAGTTAGGATTTAATGGAGCTGTTATAAATAATGAAGATGTTTCTGAAGATCAATCTGATAATAAAGCCATCGCATTTGTAATATCCCTTTTACTTATGATATTACCTTTAAGGTATTTAGTAGGATTTTATAGATATAAATCAAAGGAATCTAAGGCAAAAAAATTATCTCCAAATAAAAGAATCTTATTTCTATATGGTGAAATAGTAAGCCTAATTGACCTTATTGGCTATTCCCAAATAAGTGGTGAAACCCACTATGAATATGCGCAAAGAGTAGCTTATAAGTTCTATGACCTTAGTGGAGATGATGTTAAGGGTATTATAGAAATAACTGATATTTTTGTTAGAAGTAAGTATGGAAATATTACTTCAAGTGAAGATATAATGATTTTAGAAGAATTTAGAGAAAAATTGAAAACCCGACTTAAAAATCAGGGTGGGATAATTAAGTATTATTATAGTAGATATGTGGGATAAGCATTTGGGAAGCATTGTGTTATTTTCTATTGTAATTTATAATGAAACTATGAAAATTAAATATTAAACTTAAACTACTTTCAAAATATCTAAGAGCTTTTGCAAGGAGGAGATATTGTGAACAGGTATAAAAAAATGATGACACCTATTTTAAGTGCTATTTTTGGATTCTTAGTGGGTACATATACAAAAGATATTTTTTCAGCTACCTTGATTTTATTAATTACTTTTTTATTAGTATTCATATTTAAAAAAATGATAATAAAAGAATAAATATAAAAGCCTCTTTTTTTTGAAAAGAGGCTTTTATATTTGTCATGCTCTAATAAGTTCTATATCGTATCCATCAGGATCTGTTAAGAAATAGAATCTCGGTGGTTCACCTGGTAGACCGTATAAATCTGTTACTTCATATCCCATTTCCAGATGTTTTTGTCTTGATCCTTCTAAATCAGCTACTGACATAGCTAAGTGACTATATCCATCACCAATTACATATGGTTTTTCAGGATTATAGTTATAAGTTAGCTCAAGCTCAAATTTACCATCTGAATCACTTAGATATACTAAAGTAAACTCATCCTCAGGAAAGTCCTTTCTCCTTGTTTCAACCATCCCTAAAGCCTCTTTATAAAAGTTTAAAGACTTCTCTAAATCCATTACCCTTATACAAGTGTGTAAAAATTTATACTCCATTTGCTCCTCCTATAATTTTGTATTTACATTAATTCTACCCAATACAAAGATAATTAAAAGTCTTGACTTATTTTAAAGTATCATAGCGGGTTCACTTGCCTATTACTTAAAGTAAATATCTGAAAACTCAATGTTTAATCTTTCAATTCTATTATCTAGGTAATTTGAATTGAAAATCTCTTTCTCAACATCAGTTAAAATTTTTGGCAGTTTTATTATAAATTTTGTACCTTTACCAATTTCACTTTCAATATCAATAGTACCACCATGAAGCTCAACCATGGATTTAGTCAATGATAAACCTATGCCACTTCCCTCTGCATTTCTAGTCAATGATTTATCAGCTTGATAGTATCTTAAAAACATTTTATCCAATTGATCTTTCTCAATACCTATTCCTGTATCCTTTACAGTGACTTCAATAATATTATCCATATCATAAACATTTTTGTTCACTTAGCCTTAAAGTATTTTCAGCCTTTTTTCTAATTGTAATATCTCTTATTATTATAATAAATTTATATTTTTGATTTAAAGGGATTTGATTGATAAGTTCTTCTTTGCTTAAATCTGAATAATCCATTTCTGTCACTCCTAATTAGATATTATTTATTAGCTCAATTACCAATTCTATATTCTACATCGCTACACGAAGTCCTTCATTTTTCTGTGTTAATTTATTATTATTAGTCTGAAAATTCCTAAATTAATATTGACCACAGCGGTCGATATATGGTATCTTTTAATTATGGACCATGGTGGTCTATATGTTTAATGGCTTATGGAGGTGTTTTCTATTACTGAAAAATTTACTAAACTAGAATCTGAAAAGAAAAAAATCATCCTGAATGCTGCTTTTGAAGAATTTGCAGATCATGGTTATGAATATGCTTCAACAAACCGTATAGTACAAAAGGCTAAAATAAGTAAAGGAATGCTTTTTTATTATTTTAATAGTAAAAAAGAATTATTTAATTATTTAGTAGAATATGGAACAGACTATATTGTTAATGAGTATTTAAGTAAAATAGATGGGGATGAGCCAGATTTTATTAAAAGATATAAGCAGGCAGGAATAGCTAAAATGAAAGCATATGCTGAAAATCCCCATATATTTAATTTTCTTGCCACCTTACATCTAAATGAATATGCCGAATTAGAAGAAGAATTAAAAGAACGAATCCTTGAGATAAGGACCAATGGTTTTGCTTCTATGTATAATAATATAGATAAAAGTCTGTTTAGAGATGATATTGACTCTAAACAAGTAATGAGGCTTATTAATTTAACCTTATATGGTTATGAAACAGAATTAACCAATAGTCTTAAGGATAAAAAACTATCTTCAATGAATTTTGACTCAGAATGGGATGATTTTAATGAACTTTTAGATTTATTGAGAAAAATCTATTATAAGTAAAGGAGAAAATTATATGTCTATTTTACAAGTAAGCAATTTGACTAAAAAATTTGGCAAGTTTACTGCTCTAGACGGAATTAATCTAGAAGTAAATAAAGGGGAAGTATATGGATTTATTGGACCCAATGGAGCTGGTAAGACGACCACGATCCGTATATTACTTGGTATTTCCAAAGCAACTAAAGGAAGTGCAACAATATTTGGAAAAGATGCATGGAAAGATGCTGTAGAAATACATAAAAAAATTGCATATGTTCCTGGTGATGTAAATCTATGGCCTAATCTTACGGGTGGTGAAGTTATTGATTTGTTTATAAAACTAAGGCGTTCTAAAAATAAAAGTCGCCGAAAGGAACTTATAAAAAGATTTGATTTGGATCCATCAAAGAAGTGCAGAACATATTCAAAGGGAAATAGACAAAAAGTTGCACTAATTGCTGCCTTTGCTTCAGATGCAGATTTTTACATATTAGACGAACCCACATCAGGACTTGACCCCCTAATGGAGAATATCTTTCAAGAATGTGTAACGGAGGCAAAAGAAAAAGGAAAAAGCGTCTTGCTATCCAGTCATATTTTATCCGAAGTAGAGAAACTATGCGATAAGGTTAGTATAATCCGTGAAGGAAAAATAATTGAATCAGGCAGTCTAGATGAATTACGTCACTTAACGAGAACCAGTATGGTAATTCGGGCAAAAAAACCCATTGATGCTTTAGGTGAATTAAAGGGTGTTCATGGTATTGAAAAAAGAGATAACTCCATATACTTCCAGATCGATACAGAAGAATTGGATAATGTGATTAGATATATCAGTCAATTTGGAATTACAAAATTAGAAAGTGCTCCTCCTACCTTAGAAGACTTATTTATGAGGCATTATAAGGGAGAGGTGGGTGATGAAATATAATGTTAAAACTATTTGCTAGCACAGGAATATTATCACGCTCAATACTACGTAAGGATCGTATTAGAATACCTATATGGATTATTTCCATTGTGCTATTAACTGTCCTAGTTGCAGCTGTATTACCGGATTTGTATTCAACTGGTGCAGAGAGACAGACCATGGCTGAGACCATGAAAAATCCTGCCATAACAGTTATGTTAGGTCCAGGATATGGGCTAGATAATTATGATGATGGTGCCATGATGGCTCATTTTATGCTGGTTTTTACCGCACTTGCTGTTGGAATAATGAGTATATTACTTACTATTAGACATACCAGGGAAGATGAAGAAGAAGGACGTATTGAAATGATTCGTTCTCTTCCAGTAGGTCCTTTGTCTACATTAACTGCAACAGTTTTAATTATGATTATAGTTAATATTGTTTTAGCTTTAATAACTGCTCTTGGACTATACTTATTAGATCTTGAGAGTATGGATTTAAATGGTTCACTATTATACGGTGCTTCTCTAGGTGCTATTGGAATTTTCTTTGCAACTATAACTGGGCTATTTGCTCAACTTTCATCCAACACACGCTCTACTATAGGATATTCTTTTAGTTTTCTTATTATTGCATATATAGTAAGGGGAGTAGGAGATGTGGAAAATGAATTATTGTCCTTGATATCTCCACTGGGATTAATCCTTCGTACTGAAGTCTATGTTAATAATTATTGGTGGCCTGTATTTATGACCTTGGGACTATCTGTATCGGTATTTATCTTAGCCTTGTATTTGAATTCCATAAGGGATTTAGGAGCTGGTTTCATACCGGCTAAACCAGGCAGAAGAAAGGCTTCATATTTTCTTTTATCTCCCCTTGGACTTTCACTAAGATTACAAAGAACTACAATAATTTCATGGACTTTGGGGATGTTGATATTAGGAATGTCGTATGGCTCTATTTTAGGAGATTTAGAGGGCTTTTTAGACAGCAGCGGAATGATTCAGCAAATGATCCCAGATTCAAGCAGTTACAACTTAACAGAAAGATTTATAACTATGCTTATGACTATATTAAGTATATTAGGTGCAATCCCCGTTCTTATGTATGTCTTAAAACTAAGATCCGAAGAGAAAAGAAATAGAACTGGAAATCTACTGGATAAAGCAGTATCAAGGAATAATATTTTATTTTCTTATACCTTAATTGCTCTTATATCTGCTCCTATAATCCAACTGATGTCGGTTTTAGGCTTATGGTCAGCAGCTATATTTGTAATGGAGGATGTCATATCATTGAATATCCTTCTAGAATCTGGTTTTGCTCATCTTCCTGCAATTTGGATTATGGTTGGGTTGGCTGTATTTTTGATTGGTTTTATACCCAAGTTAACCGGATTAACTTGGTTGTATTTAGGATATTCGTTTTATGTAATATATTTAGGGGAAATGCTTCAAGTTCCTGAGTGGATGACTAAAATTACACCTTTTGGTCATGTGCCACAAATACCTATAGAAGACCTTAATATTGAAAATATATTGGTACTTACTCTTATCGCTATAGCATTAATTATAGCTGGATTTATAGGATATAATAGGCGGGATATTGAAGGATAATATATAAAAAAGGGAGGAAATATGTAATTATGAAAAGATTTTTATCATTTTTCTTAATCTTTGTTTTAATAATATCTGCTGTACCAATGAAAGGATGGGCTCAAGGCAGGTACGACGATTTACCAGCACCAATAATAAGTGTTACTGACATGGATATGCCTAGTATAGACCCGGGTAAATCTAGAACTGTAACATTAACACTGCAATCAATGGGAAATCACGCCCTAGATTTAGTAGTTAATCCCAGATTTACTGATCCTATATCTTCAAATAACTTTAGTTCATTAATTTCCATAGGTGATGTAAATGAAGGAGCTAAAAAATATCTCGATCTTAATATTGCAGTAGCTGAAAATGCAGAACCCGGTAATTATCCTATAGTTTTGGACTTCAGCTATTATTATAATGATGGTGAAAATAAAGTTCCTGCTACTGGAAATGCAACAATATATGTTAGGGTTTCCGGTAAAAGCAGCTCAGCTAAACTATTTGTTTCAGAAATAACTACAAATCCAGAAGTAATACTTCCTGGTGATGATGTGCAACTTAATGTTTTGTTTGAAAACAGAGGAAGTGTTGATGCAAATAATGTAAACATTAGATTAGAAGGATTAAATAGTATTGAAGGACTTTATGTCGCAGATGGAACAGATATAAAATACTTAAACCGTGTACCAGGCAATATGATATCTTCTCTTTCTTTTGACTTAAAAGCAGCTAGTAAAATTAAAAAAGGTCCCCATGAACTAATCCTATCCTTTGAATATGGTGAAGTTATAGAAAAACAAAAGATATATTTATTAGTAGGTGAGTCTGATATCTATTCATCAAATTTGGTAATAGAAAACCTTGAATATCCAACCGCTAGTATTGGAACAGATAGCAACTTTGTTATAAAGTTCGACTTACGAAACAATAGTGATTCTGACGCAGAAAATGTACTTATTAAAGTAGAGAGTACTGATTCTACAATAGTACCAAAATCAACGGGTACAATTAAATTGGATAATATTATGGTGGGAGAATCAGAAAGCCTAAGCTTTGCTTTTAGCCCAACTGAGGATGCCATAACTAGAAATTATCCTATAAATATTTCTATAGAATATGAAGATGATTTCAATGAAGATAAAAAACATACTATAAACCAATATCTAGGCATGAATGTAGTTGCAGATGATGATGAGGATAAAATTAATGAAAAACCAAAGCTCATGATAGATAAATATAGCCTGGAACCTCAATCAGTTAAACCTGGAGAGGATTTCCAAATCGATTTATCCATCTATAATACAAACAGCTCTAAACCTGTAAAGAATATAAAGATATTTTTAGAAGCAAAACCCGAACCTACAGCTATTCCAGGTGTTAGCAGCAGCTCTATACTCACATCAGTAGATAACTCTAATACATTATATATAGACTCTATAGCTCCAAATGGAAGAGTGGAAAAAACAATAACCATGTCAGTAATGTCTGATGCAGAGACAAAGACTCACACTGTAATTGCTAACTTTGAATACGAAGACGAGGACGGAAATGAATTAAGGGATAGTGAATTAATAGGGGTACCTGTTGTCCAAGAATCAAAATTAGCAACAGGAGAAATCTCACATAAGGAAAAAGCATTTGCCAGTAGATCAACTCCTGTATCCCTGGAGTTTTATAATACTGGAAAAACAACCCTATACAATGTGATGGTTAAACTAGAAGGTGATTTTGAAACAGAAGACGGTGAACTATTTGTAGGTAATCTAGAAAGTGGTAACAGCGAACTTTTTGAAGCAAAAGTAATCCCAAGTGAAATTGGTCAATTAAATGGTGCTGTAGTACTAACTTATGAAGATTATGCAGGTGAAATTCAAGAAATAAGGAAGGATTTTTCAATCAATGTAGAAAGTACCCTAGGATTTCTAAATTCAGCCCCTTTATGGATTACAGTAGGAGTTTTAGCTGCAACTATAACAGGTATTCTAGTCCATAGAAAAATAAGAATGAAAAAAGAATTAGCTTTAGATGAGTAAGGAAAAAGCCTTGATTTAAAAATCAAGGCTTTTCAGAAGGATTACTTATATTTATTATATTTTTCTTCAACCTTATTCCAATCAACTACATTAAACCAGGAATCAATATAATCTGCTCTTCTATTTTGGTAGTTTAGATAGTATGCATGCTCCCATACGTCTATTCCAAGAAGTGGTTTTTTGCCTTCTGATATTGGGTTATCTTGATTTGGTGTAGATGTGATTTCAAATTTTCCGTTTTCATTTACCACTAGCCATGCCCAACCACTACCAAATCTACCTAAAGCAGCTTTCTTGAATTCTTCTTTAAATTTATCAAATCCACCAAGATCCTCATCGATTCTCTTTGCTACTTCTCCTACTGGATTTCCACCACCATTAGGTGACATTGTCTTCCAGAACATCTTATGGTTTAAGTGTCCTCCACCATTATTTCTTACTGCTGTTTTTATTTCTTCAGGAAGTGTATCAAGTTTTTTTATTAATTCCCAAATCTTCATTTCTTGATACTCTGCAAGTCCCTCTAATGCTTTATTTAAATTGTCTATATAAGTCTGATGGTGTTTTGTATGATGAATCTCCATTGTCATTTTATCTATGTGTGGCTCCAATGCGTCATAAGCATAACCTAATTCTGGTAATTTGTAAGTCATATTATTCTCTCCTTCATCTATTTTAATTAAAGTATCGTCTAATCAATTGTTACCCAAGATTCTAATTGATAAACATTATCATTTACAAAACATTATTTGGTAATTAAATAGATGATTATTTAAAGATTAAATAAACTTATTTGCTCTGGTTTATTTTTTTCTTCAAATTGGTGAATGTAAGTAAACACTTCATTAGGCTGATACATAATCCCCTGTTCCTGACATCGCCTTTTAAAAATCTCCATCAATTTTCTATGATTTGGGCTTATGACTTCATAACTATTGCCATATTTTTTAATATATAATTCTTTTAGTCCTGGAAATTTTTTATCCAATGTATTATAAAAGTATTCTCTATTTCCTTCTCTTAATGTAAGTCCCATACCAAAGCAGATGATACCTTTAACTTCAGCCTCTATACAATAGTCCAAAATCCCATTCAGGTTCTCAACTGTATCATTTATAAATGGTAAAATTGGTGAAAGCCATACTACTGTAGGTATACAATTATCCCTCATTACTTTTAATACTTCAAATCTTTCACTTGTAGTAGAAACATTAGGCTCTATTATTTTACATTGCTCTTCATCAAATGTTGTCATGGTTATTTGTACAACACATTTTGTCTTATCATTGATGCTTTTTAAAATATCTAAATCCCTAAGTATTCTATTTGATTTAGTTTGTATGGCTAATCCAAAACCATATTTATAGATTAATTCTAGGCATTTTCTTGTATGCTCTAATTTCATTTCCAATGAAATATATGGATCCGTCATAGCTCCTGTACCAATCATACATTTCTTTCGCTTTCTTTTTAAGGCATCTTCTAGTAATTCTACTGCATTTATTTTGACCTCAATATCTTCAAAATCATGATTGATTTGATAACACTTACTTCGAGAATCACAATAAATACATCCATGGGTACATCCACGATATAGATTCATTCCATTTTTAGAGGATAAAATCCCTTTAGCCTCGACTGTATGCATTTTGCACCGCCTTTATAGAATCATTATTATAGTTTTCTTCTGCTGCTTTGAGCAAGCAAAAACCACCGTCCCTTTTGCTTAGCCTTTACTAAATACAATTTTAAATAGCTTATCTTTTATTACCTTCTTTTTTATAACAAAACCAGCATCTTTTCCTATCTTTATGAAGCAATGGTATTTATAAAAATGTTTCTGGATACCTTAGCTCTCCCTTGATCCTATCCAGCTCCCCCTTTATCACTTCACATACCATGAACACTTCATCTGTTACATTAAATTGTTTTAACTCTAATCCATATTGTCTAGCCGGTTTAAATCCAAATTTAGGATAATAAGTAGGATGCCCAATTAATAATACAAGTCCATATCCTAAATTTTTACATCTCTTTAATCCCTCTTGTATCAACAGGCTTCCAATCCCTTTATTTTGAAATTCTGGCTTTACTGCTATAGGTGCCAATACTATAACTTCATGATTAATATCTTCTTCTATAACATCTGCTTTGCTTAACAATATATGACCCAATATTTGATTATTTTCTTCTGCCACGATAGATAGTTCAGGTATGAATTTTTCAGAATTACGAATCTTCTCTACCAACTTTGGTTCATCTTCTCTATTTCTAAAGGCCTCATAATTCACTTTAAATACTTGATTATAATCTGATTTACTTTCCGTTCTTATTATCATTATCTATTCTTCTCCCCTTAATAATATATGGATTTTTTTCCATTTCTTTTCCTATCCCTATATAATATCCCACCATTCCATTATGCATAATATGGACATTCTAGTTGTAGGCATTGCTTGTTCTTAGATTTAAAGCTACATTTAGGTGTAAATTTTTCATAATCATACATCTTTAAATCAAAATTTTTTTCCGTGAATTTTGCTGCTTCCTCAATGGCAACAAATAAATTTCTTTTGCAACATCTTGGCCCACCTATATTACCTATGGAAATTAAAGATGTTCCAGTCATAATATTTACAAGTCCCCAGTTTTCTTTGCTTAGGGGCGTGGTTTCTGTTACTATACTAATATACATTCCCGTCCCTACTGCGGCGCCACAATTGCCATAAAAACCACAAAATCCTCCCTTTATATCCTTTGCCCTGGTTTTGGCTATTGATAGCTTCTTATCTTTAAAATTCTTTTCCCCTTTAATATTATAATAAGACGCTAAAAGAACAGCTGGCACTAGAAAATGATGCTCTGGACCATGCATATTGATTACTGGTATTTTCATTAACTCAATTGCCATTTCCATAGGATTAGTTTTATCTGTGCTTTTGCAGTAATTCTCTATCGCCTGATTGGCATCCATAGAATGACATAGATCACATATGTAATGCCCTGATTCGCATGTTACATTTGACTTAAAATTTCCATGACAATATAAGCACTCAACTTTCTTAAAATCTTCAAAATATTTTAGTTCACTGCCACAAACCATACAGTCATAGTTATGCTTTGTTTTATTATATGTAATTTTATGTATTTTCTCCATAATTATCTCCTTATATAGTATATTTAAAAAGTTATAGTGGATTATAT
>JAAYGX010000138.1 GCA_012735585.1 Tissierella sp. | reverse complement strand
TGATTTTTTTCTTGCTACTGTAAACACCGACTAATATCATTATAAATAGTGAAAGAACGCTATTAACAATTGTGGATATTTCCAATTAGACCACCCTCTTTATTTTAGTATTAACTATATTATGGTGGAGTAATAAATTTGTGACAAAACTCCAGTCTGTAACATCAAAACCTCATTTAAAAAGAAAAAAGGGCTTTCCTTTGAATTCATTATCAATCGAGATTAAAACAGGACAATATTATATGGATATGGATGAAAAAGATTATTCCGAGGAAAATAGGATGGCTAAAGGTTTAAGAGACTTTTTTCGTAGAAGTGTATTGAGGTAATATAATTGAAGATATAGGGTATAAAGAGAGAAAATGACACAAGATCACCGATTTCTTGTGTCATTTTTATATTATATAAACATTGTCTTAATCTCTAAAAATTCTTCCAATCCATATTTACCGCCTTCACGACCTACACCAGAATGCTTAAATCCACCAAATGGTGCTTTGTGTAGTTGGGCACCGTTGTTGATTACTATGGTACCAGTTCTTATTTGTTTTGCTACATCAAAGGCATCCTTTTCAGGACCGAATACTCCGCCAGATAAACCATAGACACTATCGTTTGCAATCTCAATAGCTTCCTCAACAGTATCATATGGAATAATTGATAATACAGGTCCGAAGATTTCATTTTGTGCTATTTCCATTTTATTATCTACATCAGTAAATACAGTAGGTCCAATGTAATATCCCTTTGATTCTTTAGGTACTTCTCCTAATATTAGCTTTGCACCTTCTTCAATTCCTTTATTGATATAATAAGAAACTTTATCAAATTGTTGTTTTGACGCTACAGGGCCTATTATGGTATCAGGGTCTGATGGGTCCCCAAATTTATAATCCTTGGTCATTTCTATGATTAGATTTTCTATTTGTTCCTTTTCATCCCTCGGGACTAATAATCGACTATAAGCACTACAAGATTGACCTGTATTTAAATACATCTTATCTAAAGTTTTAGTCAGTGCAAGTTTATGGTCTGCTCCTTTTAGTATAATCGATGCTGATTTACCACCTAATTCCAATGAAACTCTTTTAACGTCATCTGAAGCGATTTTAGATACTTCAATACCACCTTTAGTAGATCCAGTGAAGGTTATCATATCAATATCTTTGTGCTTAGCAAGTACATTACCTACTTCTGAACCTCTTCCCGTTACAAGGGTAAAAACACCCTTTGGAAAACCTGCTTTATGGATTGCTTCAGTTAAGAAAAATGATACCAATGGCGTCTTTTGACTTGGTTTTAGCACTATGGTGTTACCTGCAAGTAAGGCTGGGCTAAGTTTTTTAATGATTTGTCCTAATGGATAATTCCATGGTGTTAATGCTGCTACAACACCTACAGGCTCTTTATATATGATATATTCCTCATATTTTTCTTCAAATTTATAGTCTCCTATAATTTCAAGATAGTTTTTAATATCTGCTAAATAAGGTAATACATGAACATTTTTAGCAAACTGAATACCACAACCCAATTCCTTAACTATAATTTCTGCCATATCATCGATTCGTAGTGTCAATTCATCCAATAAATTTGTTAATAGACGAATTCTTTCATCTAAAGAGGTAAATTGCCAAGTTTTAAATGCGACCTTTGCAGCTGCAACTGCTAAGTTTACATCTTCTTCATTGGCAGCAGGCACTGTTTCAAAAGTTTCCTTAGTAGCTGGATTTTCAACTTCTATTTTTTCTTTACTAATAGAAGCAGTCCATTCTCCGTTAATATATAGTTTATCATAGTTCATATTATCCCTCCTAATACTATATATAACCCTATATATGATTGGTTAATCATATAATCCATTAGTTAAAAAGTTAATAAATTGAAAAATACTCCAATTTATTTAAATGCTTTTTTAAAAAAATGTAATTTTAAAAAAAATATAAAACATCTTGCTAAAATTGACTTTATATACCGTCATATATCATTTTTAAATGGGCAAATTAAAATTATAAATATTTTCTACATGTTAATTAATACTTCATGAACTATTGTTTAAATAGGCAAAAATAAAGTTTAATTAAAAAAAGGAGAATGTTTATGGACACTATAACTATTCAAGATATAGTTGAGCTGATTAATAAAGATGAAGGAACTTTTATATCTATTTATTTACCCACATTTAGAAGTGGTGTTGATATTAGACAGAATCCAGTAAAATTCAAACAATTATTAAGAGAGGCAGAAGCAAGTCTTTATAATATGGAATGGAGAAAAGAAGAAGTAGAGACATTCCTAAAGCCTGCTACTGAACTTATTCCAGAGATTAAATTCTGGCAAAATCAAAGTGATGGATTGGCCTTGTTTATAGATAATGATGGAATAACCTATTTTAGAATTCCCTTTGAATTTAAAGAATCTGTAACCATATCGAATAAAATATATATAAAACCACTTCTTCCTTTATTCTCAGGTAATGGACAATTTAATATTCTAGCTCTTAGTAAAAATGAAGTTCGATTTTTAAGATGTACTAGACAAAATGTTGTAGAAATGGAATTAGAAGGTGCTCCAAGCAGCATGCTTGACATGCAAGTGGAAGATGACTATGAGAACCCTGATACTCGTACATCTTTAAGGTTAGGTAGCAATGATCTTGTATATAATAAAGCTACTCAATCTCAAAATGTTGAAGATGAGTACGAAAAAAATGAACTAACCAGATACTTTAGAGCCCTTGATGAAGCTTTATTAAATTTCCATGATGGAGATGGTAGTAATATTCCTTTAGTTTTAGCTGGAGTTGAATATTTGATACCAATATATAGGGAAAAATCAAATTACCCTAATATTGTAAAAGACTTTATTCGTGGGAACCCAGAGATCCTTAGTTCAAATGAACTTCACAAACTTGCTTGGGAAATAGTTGAACCATATTTTCTTAAAGAACAAAAGACAGCAGAAGAAAAGTATGCTCAGTACTTTGGACAAAGAAATAATCTTTTCTTAAATAAACTTGAAAAGATTATACCTGCTGCATTTAATGGTCAAATCGAAGCTCTTTTCATAGATAAAGATAGTGATCAGTGGGGAAGGTTTGACCACGATAAAAATAAACTAGAACTGATAGAAGATGGTAATGGAGCGGAAGACTTAATGGAGTATGTATCAGTTCTAACACTGTCTAGAGGAGGAAAAGTATTTGCTCTGGAAGGTGGAGAAGTACCAAATGAGGAGACTGTTGCAGCAGTTCTTCGCTATTAGTTAAACAATCTAAGACACCATATTTTGGTGTCTTAGATTATTATAGTCGTGGTTATATTATCAATATAATATCTTTATGGAGGTTTTTTATGAAAAAAGATAGTTTATATTTTTATAATAGATTATTAGAAGAAAGAGACAATGTCAAAAAATCCTTAGAACATCTAGGAAGGGCACCTAATGGTTCCATGGATGTATACTATTCAGAGTTGTCTGGTTATGATAATCATCCAGCTGATATGGGAACTGAGTTATTCATGAAGGAACAAAATAATGGTATGGAAGATAAGTTGAAGACCACCATGATGGAAATAGAGGAATCCTTTGAAGATATGAATCATGACAGATATGGTATATGTAAAGGCTGCCATAAGGAAATCAAAGAAGAAAGGCTAGAACTAATTCCATACCTAAAGACATGTCTTGAGTGTTCCGAGGAATTAGCTACTCCTGAAATCTATAATCAAAGGACTGAAAGTATATCTGAAAACTATTTTGGCACCATAAAAAGGGATCACGCCTATTTTGATGGTGAAGCTACATTACAAGAAGTATTTCAGTATAATATCGTTGAAAATGATCCATCTTCATCTACTGGTGATAATATGGGATTAATGGACGAGGATAATAATGGTGTAGAGGATGTAGAAAATATATCTCAAGAATATTATGATGAGACTTTAAGGTAAATTACAAAATGTCATTCCGAGTGTGACGAGGAATCTATACTTTTTCAAAGTTTATAAGATGATTCGCTAAGCTCAGAATGACAAATCATTTTTTAAAAGTAATAAAAGCTTTCATTGGTATTAGAATAATAAACTCTAAATATTTAAATCTATATGAATTGGCTCACCTAATTCAATAGAATCCTCACCTACAATAGAATCGTAAGCTATTACCATAACCCCATTTTCACTTGCAAGTTTGACTGCTTCAGAAAACTCTTTGTCCATAGCCCAGTTTAATCTAAATTCTTTGGGACCCTTCATTTGTACAAGGAAGAATATGATACCCACATAGCCTTCTTCTACAGCTTTAACCATCTCTAATACATGCTTTGTGCCTCTTTGCGTAGGAGCATCTGGGAATTTAGCTATACAATCATTTTCTAGGGTAACACCCTTAACTTCAATGAATCCTTTTTGACGATCTGTTTCAAAATATATATCATATCTTGAGTTTTGGTAAGTTACCTCTCTTTTTACATGATTTATGTTCCCAATCAGAGGTATTTCATTATCATTAATAGATTCAAAAACAACTGCATTTGGGACTTGGGAGTCCATATTTATAAGAATATCTCCTTTGTAAACAGAGATAAGAGAGTATTTAGTTTTTCTATTTGGATTGTCACTACAATCTTCCAGTATAACTTTAGCACCTGGAATCAAGAGTTCCCTGCATCTACCAGTATTTTTAACATGAACCGTTTCCTCTGTATCATCAATTAGAACTTGTGCGATAAACCGATTTGGTCTTTTAATAAATATACCTTCTACTATTTTTTTATATTTCATAATATCTCCTTAATATATTTCTTCATTAATAATTTATTCTATCATGAAAAAAGGTCCGTATCAAATGGAAGCCACTGAAAAACTATAGTTTTTCAGTGGCACATTAAATGCTGGCAGTTTTCCACTGATTATTTCAAATTCTTAATAATCTTATGATATAATATAATATCAAATGATCTAATTAAAGGTAAAGAAAGTCATTACTGTAATTATATAGGAGTGATAATGTGATTGAAAAATTAAGAGAAATTATTAACAACAGTGACAACATCGTATTCTTTGGTGGTGCAGGGGTATCTACAGAAAGCAATATTCCTGATTTTAGATCTGATACAGGTCTATATACTACAGCTGATGAGAGTAAACATTCTCCAGAGTATATGCTAAGTCATACTTGTTTTGTACGAAATACTGACGATTTCTATAGGTATTATAAATCCAAGATGATATTTCCAAATGCCAAACCAAATAAGGCTCACTTAGCTTTGGCTGAGTTGGAGAAGTTGGGAAAGCTTAAAGCTGTCATAACCCAAAACATTGATGGATTACATCAACTAGCAGGATCAAAAAATGTACTGGAACTTCATGGCTCGGTTCATAGAAACAATTGTACAAAGTGCCATAAATTTTTCCCGTTAGAATATATAATGGAGTCTCTATCCATACCTGAATGTGATGAATGCGGTGGTATTGTTAAACCTGATGTAGTGCTGTACGAAGAGGGTTTGGATTCAGATGTGTTGAGTAGGTCCATAGATTATATTAGAAATGCTGATGTTTTGATAGTTGGTGGGACTTCACTAACAGTCTATCCCGCAGCAGGTTTGATCGAATACTATGGGGGGAATAAATTAGTTCTGATAAATAAGTCCCAGACCCAATATGATAATAAAGCAACATTAGCCTTTAATCATAGTATAGGTGAATTATTATATAAAGTAACAAGATAATCAGAAAGAATAGGAGAAACTAATTATGTTTTTTGTATTTGGGATATCAACGAAAGAAAAAGAAATAGATTTTACTCAGACAACCATATGCTCCTCTTGTAGTTCTTATGGGAGATATGAGGTTTTTATGACCTATACTCATTTTAGTTTATTTTTTATACCCATAATAAAATGGAACAAAAAATACTATGTTAAAACCACCTGCTGCAACAGTTTATATACTATAGATAGTGAATTAGGTAGAGCCATAGAAAGAGGAGAGAAAACTACCATTAATGAATCAAATCTTAACCCTATCAATGTAAATAACACTAAAGATCATCATTGTCCAAGTTGCAACTATAAACTAAGTCCTGATTATGAATATTGCCCAAACTGCGGAAGAAAGGTTGAATTATAAATTATTATAATGGAATACTAAATATAATAATTTATAAGGTTGGGGTTATGTGACAAAAACTACTTTGATTTATACTAGAAGGCTGTTAGTTTTGGTTATTTGTCTTATATTTATAACTTTTTTTAGTATGGAGGTCTATCATATCAAATTGGATTTGTCTCCAAATGTAATTAAATTTTTTGCGATTATTTTTTGCTTTGTTATTTCAGTAATATCAAATCCATTAAATAATCAATCAAAGAATATATTTTTATTGCAATTGGGACTGATCTTTACGATTATGGCTGATTATATATTTCTAATCCGCAATAATAATTATATTCTTGCAGTAGGATTGTTTTCAATTGTCCAGATTATTTATTCCTTACGATATAGAGAAGGAAATGAAGTGGAGCGGGTTATGAGATTTATTATTTTATATCTATTAATGATGATACTATATAAGATATTAAATAGAAGTTTTATAGAGATTGATTTTCTAATAATCATAGCTATTTTTTATGGAATTTGTTTAATTTCTAGCGTGAGGGAAGCCTGGTTATTGTATAAAAGCGATAATAAGCAGAACGCAAATAAAATGATATTGTTTGGAATGATCCTTTTTTTATTATGTGACTTAAATCTGGGATTGAACTATATATTAAATGAAACCACTTTTATGGGAAATCCACCAAACCTACTAAAGGCAATATCCTCCATATCCATATGGGCATATTATTTACCTTCCCAGTTATTATTGGCTTTAAGTGGTAGTGAATTATAATAGTTTGCTTTTTAGTAGCTGCCTATTATGATATAATTATTTTAATTAACTAAAAATAGGAATAGGTGATATAAAATGAAAATATATTTAACGAGACATGGGCAGACAGAATGGAATGTAATTGGAAGGCTCCAAGGTTGGAATAACTCTAACTTAACGGAAGAAGGAATTGGAAGAGCAAAAAGTCTATCTAACAGACTAAAGGATGTGGATTTTGATTTTATTTATTCTAGTCCTCAGCAAAGAGCCTTAGACACTGCAAATATAATAAGAGGAGATAGGGATATTGAGATCCAGATCCTAGATGATTTAAGGGAAATAGGTTTTGGAACTTGGGAAGGTATGGAGATAAAAGATATACAAGAGCTTTATACAGATGAATATGACACTTATTTAAATAGACCTCATTTATATGAACCTTTAGATGGAGAATCCTTATTAGATGTGTATAAGCGTGCAGAGAATGCATTAAATAAGATATTGTCAACAAAGGCAGAGAATATACTGGTAGTTTCTCATGGGGTTACTATAAAAATATTGACCTCCATAATCAAGGGGGTCCCACTGGAAGAATTATATCAAATACCAGTGCAAGTAGGTACAGCATTAAATATATGTGAATATGGCGATGATAAATTACGATTCATAGTGGAAGAGGATACTTCACATATAATCTAAATTATTAATTTAGGACTTGCAAGGGGGGATTAGATGTTTGGATTATTTCAAATTATGTTTCCGTTAGTTTTTATTCTAGTTTTTGGTATCATATTAGTAACTATAATTAGAGGAGTAGGAGAATGGAGCTCCATTAATAAACAACCGATCTTAAATGTAGATGCAAAGGTTGTTTCAAAAAGGACCAATGTATCTAGAGGGCATCACAACCATGGGGGCCATGTTCATTCTTCATCTAGCACTACATATTATGCAACATTTGAAGTGCAAAGTGGTGATAGAATGGAGTTTAAAGTGTCTGGAAAAGAATATGGCCTTATGGCGGAAGGAGACCTAGGTAATTTAATATTTCAAGGAACAAGATATCACGGATTTGATAGGGAGATATAGATGAGATTAAATAGGGATTTTTTTACTAGAAAGACCATCTTAGTTTCAAGGGATTTACTCGGTAAAACTTTAGTACATAGGGACGGGGAAAATACTTATAAGGGAATTATTGTAGAGACAGAAGCCTATATCAATAAAGAAGATGATGCTGCTCATTTTAATAAAGGGCTAACAGATAGGACAAAGATCATCGATGAAGTAGGTGGCCATATATATATTTATAATATCTATGGAATGTATCAATTATTTAACATAGTTGCTGAGAAAAAAGGTGTCCATGGCGCTGTACTTATAAGAGCTATAGAGCCTGTTGAAGGAATAGAAAATATGTATAAAAATCGATACAAGAAACCATATCATAATGAAATTAAAAAAAGAGAAATTATAAATCTGACCAATGGGCCGGCAAAGCTTGTTATGCCATACGGGATTACAAAGGACGAATATTATGGGGTGGATTTAGCCACATCAACAGATATATGGGTAGAAGATGGTCTTGATCTAAACAAAGAAGATATAGTAAGAAGCAAAAGAATTAATATTGATTATGCAGAAAAAGGGAAGGATTATTTATTGAGATTTCATATAAAGGATAATCCTTTTGTGTCTAAAAAGTAGTGGCTCAGGTCACTACTTTTTTTATAAATAATTTTAATTAATGTGATACAAGTTTTAAACTTTGAATAGTGTAGAATAGGTAGAAAAATTTAAGAGGTGATAAAGTGGAAGATAAAAAAATTCACTATAATTCTATAGTAGTAGATGGGCATAACGATACAATGATGAAAATCATAGACGAAGAAACTTGGTTGCCTATTATAAATATTGGTAAATCTACTGAATATCATATTGATATACCAAAATTACAAGAAGGAGGAATTAACTTAGGATTTTTTGCATCCTTTACAGAAGGATATTATGGAAATGATGCAAAAAGTTTAAGTAGAAATTTGGCCTTGATCAATGCACTTATATTTACATATGAAAATAATCCGGATACTTTTGAAATAGTTACTTCTATAGATGAAGTGAATAAGGCTATAGAGAATAATAAAGTTGGAGCATTACCGACTATTGAAGGGGCTTATGGGATAAATGAAGAGAATTACCTAGAACTTTTAAAGCAATTTTATGACCTGGGTATAAGGGCTATAGCGCCAACATGGAACTACTCAAATCACATAGGGGAAGGATGTAGTAGAGCCTATGGGGATTCTGACAATACGCCTTCAGAGGGAGGACTCACAAATTTAGGTAAAAAGGTCATAGAAGAAATGAATAAACTGGGTATTTTAGTAGATGTATCACATCTGGCTGAGGAAACATTTTGGGATGTTATAAGGATTTCCAAATCTCCAATAATCGCTTCCCATTCAGGAGTATATAATCTCAAGAAACATCAAAGAAATCTAAAGGATGATCAATTAAAAGCTATTAAAGAAAATGGTGGAGTAGTAGGTGTAGTCTTGTTTCCAAACTTTTTATCAGACAAAAAAGAAGTCTATATAAAGGATTTTGTAGATCATATTGATTATATTGTAAACCTTATAGGGATCGACTATGTAGGTATAGGCTCAGACTTTGATGGTGCTAAGATGCCTCTTGATTTAAAAGATTCTTCAGAGATGTATAAAATTACAGATGAATTAATTCAAAGAGGATATGATGATGAGGCCATAGAGAAGATATTAGGTAAGAATATATTAAGAGTACTAAAGGAAGTTCAGCAAAGTGGTAGCTATTATCTAGAAGCCCTAGAAGGAGAAATTATTTATAAAGACGATGAACTTATATTAAATATGAGTAAAAAAATAGACTTAAATGTTGTTAATTCTAGAATAATAATAGATGGAATAGCTTATGAAGCTAATATAGATATAGAAAGAACATATATATTTTTAAAAATAGAAGAATTATTAAAGGAAAAATTTCATGTAGTATCATTTGAGATTGAAGATCATGGAATGATTCAAAGATATACCAAAATAATTCATAGAGATTTAAAGTTTGGAATTTAAGTATTTTATATTAAATTAAATATTAATAATAGGTACAAAATATAGACAATTAAAAAAATACTAGGATATTATATGATTTCGTGATATAATCTTAACTATGAAGTAATCTTCAGAAAATTGAAGTTTATTAACGTGAAAAAGGTTTTAATAAAAAAGTAAAATCTTTTAAATAAATAATTAAATATACTGGTTAAGGGGGCAATGTAATTATGAAGGCGTACCAAATTGATAAAATTAGAAATGTGGCATTAGTAGGACACAGTGGTAGCGGTAAGACAACATTGACTGAAGCAGTATTATATGCTACAGGAGTTACAAAAAGACAAGGAAGAGTAGAAGATGGGAATACGGTTTCAGACTTTAGTAAAGGAGAAATCAACCGTCAAGTTTCCATTGGAACAACATCTATACCAGTTGAATGGAATAATATGAAGTTCAATATATTAGATACTCCTGGCTATTTTGATTTCGTAGGTGAAACCTATGGAGCTCTAAGGGCAAGTGAAGGTGCTATTCTTGTTGTTGACGCATCATCAGGAATAGAAGTAGGAACTGAAAAGGCTTGGAAACTATTAGAGAAACATAAAAGACCAAGATTTATATTTATTAATAAAATGGATAAGGAAAACGTAAATTTCGATAAATTGATTGATGAATTAAAGGAAGCATTTGGAAAGAAAGTATTTCCATTTGCACTTCCAATAGGTGAAGCGGAGAAATTTAAAGGATTTGTAAATGTTAGAGATGAAGTAGCTTATAAATATAAAGATGGTGTTAGGGAAGAGATACCACTATTTGAAGAAGAGAAAGAAGCCATTGTAGATATTAGAGAAAGTATGATGGAAATAGTTGCAGAATCAGACGATGAACTACTAGAAAAATTCTTCTCAGGGGAACCATTTACTACAGAAGAGATTGCTACTGGTATAAGAACTCAAGTAGCTAATGGTGAGTTAGTTCCAGTATTTATTGGATCCGCTGAAAAGAATATCGGTATCGACTATTTACTCAGTGTTATAGAGAGATATATACCTTCACCGCTTGATGTAGGTAGCTTTAAGGGAACTGTTAAAGGTGAAGAAGTAGATAGGAAGATGGATGTAAAAGAACCTTTCTCCGCTGTAGTATTCAAAACAATAGCAGACCCATTTGTAGGTAAACTATCCCTGTTTAAAGTTATATCAGGTAAATTAACTAAGGATGTAGAAGTATATAATTCAACTAAGGAAAAGACAGAAAAACTAGGTGGACTTTTTGTACTAAGAGGAAAGAATCAAATAGAAGTAAATGAAATACAAGCTGGAGATATTGGCGCTACTTCCAAGCTGCAATATACACAAACTGGTAATACATTATGTGATAAAAATAATGAGATATTATTTGATGGAATATCTTATCCACAACCAACATTATTCCTTGCTGTAGATCCAAAAGCCAAAGGTGATGAAGAAAAAATCGGAGTTTCATTACAAAGACTTACAGAAGAAGACCCTACTTTTACACTAGAAAGAAATACAGAAACAAAGCAATTATTAATTGGTGGGCAAGGTAATATGCAATTGGCAGTTATCACTGAAAAACTGAAAAATAACTATGGAGTAGATATCATTCTATCTAATCCTAAGATTGCCTATAGAGAAACTATAAAGGGAAGCGCAACTGTACAAGGTAAACATAAGAAACAATCAGGTGGTGCAGGTCAATATGGTGATGTTCATATAAGATTCGAGCCATGTACGGAAGAGTTCGTGTTTGCTGAAGAGGTATTTGGTGGTTCCGTACCAAGAAACTACTTCCCAGCAGTAGAAAAGGGGTTATCTGATTCCTTAGAAAAAGGTGTATTAGCAGGATATCCTGTTGTAAATTTAAAAGCAACATTATTTGATGGTTCATACCATCCAGTTGACTCCAACGAGATGGCCTTTAAGATAGCAGCTTCATTAGCATTTAAAAAAGGTATGGAAGCAGCCAAACCTATATTATTAGAGCCAGTTGTTAAAGTAGAAGTTAATATCCCAGAGGATTATATGGGAGATATCATGGGAGATATGAACAAGCGTAGAGGAAGAATTCTAGGTATGGAACAACAAGATGATGGATCACAACTTGTTATAGCAGAAGCACCTCATGCGGAAATGTTTGAGTATGCTATAGATTTAAGATCAATGACTCAAGCAAGGGGAAACTTTACAATGGAATTTGCAAGATATGATGAAGTTCCTTCTATGATTGCTGAAAAAATAATAGCTGAATCCAAAGAAGAATAAAATAATAGTTTTAATAAAAGGAGTTATAACACAAATACTGTGTTATAACTCCTTTTTTAAAATCTTGCCAATAAATTGAGTATGGTTGGTAAATATATCACGGCCATAGATACAATGGCAGATATCCAGAATATTATCTTTGTAATCTTACTAGAATTTTTCTTTTCGATTATCGTATAAGACCAATATAGTAATCCTGCTGTAATGATGACAAATAAAGGTTTATACTTGGTCATATTTGAAAAATAAGCGCTTCCTAATGCCCCTAGACCTAGAGGTGCTAAAATTAGCCCGCCTGTTCAACAAAGAGTAGCAAATATAGAAGTAAATATAGGTAATAGACTTAAAAGTTTTTCTTTCAAAGATATAACCTCCAATTGAAATTTAGATTAAATTATAGTATATCAGATATTTAAGATAAGACTTTATATATATTTAAAAGTTGTAATTTTAGTTCATGGAGTAAAAAAAGGGTATACATTATATAAAAGTCTAACTGGAGGAATTATCATGATTGATATATATACCCTTGGAAAATTTGATATTAGAAAAAGTGATATATCTATAGTAGATAAGATAGGTTCCCAAAATAGACTATTCTTGCTTTTAAAATATTTATTGACTCATGAAGGCAAGAGGCGAACTCCTAATGGAATCATTGATGATTTGTTAGAAGACAAAGATTTGAAAGATCCACTGAGTGTTCTTAGGACACAAATGTCTCGACTGAGGAGATTATTTGAAGGGGATAGCTTCTATACAATAGACTATGTAAATGGTTATTATATTTTTAATTTGAAGGAAGACTGCAAAATTGATTTTATAGAATTTGAAAGGAAAATCCTTGAAGGAATACGGATTTTAAGAGAATCAACGGAAGAAGCAAAGATGATCTTAAAAGAAGGGCTATCCTTGTACCAGGGTCATTTATTTCCAGAGCTTGAGTACAACGAGTGGATAATTCCTATTAGGACAAGGTTAGAAAGGCTATATTTGAAAGGTCTATCCAACTATTTATTGATTTTAAAAAAGGATGGATTGTATCATGAAATCATAGATGTCTGTGAAAAGGGCATACAAATTAAGCCATACGAAAGCTTTATCAATAGATATTTTATGGAAGCTTTGATGGAAGTAGGGCAAAAAAGATTTGCCCTAAGTCATTACGAATATTATACAACCAAACTATATAATGATTTGCGAACAGTACCTTCACTTGAAATAAAAGAAGTTTACAAAGAATTACAAAACCACGAAGAAAAGCTCAAAGGTATAATAGATTTATCTATAATTGATAAAGAGTTAGAATTAGATAGATATAACAAAGGTGCACTGATATGTGAACTGCATTATTTTAAGTTTCTATATAATTGGGAGTTAAGAAATAAGAATAGAACCAATAAAGAGAATGTGTTCTTAGGCATAATCACTCTGGATAATATAGGATATACTCCAATATCTGCCCAGGATATTAAATATGGAATGAAAGTTTTAATGGTAATAGTATATGAGAGTTTGAGAAAGACTGATGTACTCTCAAAGTGGAATGACAGTCAGCTAGTTATGTTACTCTACAATATTGCAGAAAGTGATTTATATTTAATAAATAATAGATTACAAGAAAATTTTACAGATAAAATTAAGAATAAAAATATGATATTAAGCATAAAGTTTAAACACTTGTAATTACACATTTTTAAAACCTACTAAACTAATATAGTGGGTTTTTTAAATTTTTTGTCATATGTAATCCATATGTAATCATCAGGAAACTGTTCTGTAATCTTGGTAGGTATAATATATACATAAAATGGAAGGCAGTCAACATTGAAATCCAATACAAAGATATTATTACGGAGGTGATGTATGAAATGAAAATATTATCAAGAAGTTCAATTGCACTATTATTAGTCTTTACAATGATATTTAGCCTAGGGGTTAGTGCTTTTACTGAAGGAGTAGGATCTTCTGGAGCAGCTGAGTCTTTAAATTATGAAGATATTCAAGAAGAAGAGTTCGACCAAGAGCTAGTCGATGGCGAAGAAGCAGAAGAAGGCGAAGAAGCGGAAGAAGGAGAAGAAGCAGAAGAAGGAGAAGAAGCAGAAGAAGGAGAAGAAGC
>JAAYGX010000012.1 GCA_012735585.1 Tissierella sp. | reverse complement strand
TTCAATAGTATTAAACAACAGATTAGGCGGAGACCAAGAAGTAAAAGATTATGCTGAAATAGACAAGGCTCCAGAAGAAAGAGAGAGAGGAATAACAATTTCCACTTCTCATATAGAATATGAAACAGAAAGTCGTCACTATGCTCACGTGGACTGCCCAGGTCATGCTGACTATGTTAAAAACATGATCACAGGAGCGGCGCAAATGGACGGAGCAATCTTAGTAGTATCAGCAGCAGATGGTCCAATGCCACAAACAAGAGAGCATATCTTACTTGGAAGAAACGTAGGAATACCTAAAATCGTAGTATTCTTAAATAAAGAAGATATGGTAGATGACGAAGAATTAATCGAATTAGTAGAAATGGAAGTAAGGGAATTACTATCAGAATATGATTTTGATGGTGACGGTGCTCCAGTAATAGTAGGTTCAGCTTTAAAAGCAATAGAAGACCCAGCAGGACCATGGGGCGACAAGATAATGGAATTAATGAACGCAGTAGACGAATATATTCCACAACCAGAAAGAGATACAGATAAACCATTCCTAATGCCGGTAGAGGACGTATTCTCCATCACAGGTAGAGGTACAGTAGCTACAGGAAGAGTAGAAAGAGGAATCGTAAAAACTGGAGACAACGTAGAAATCGTAGGAATGGCAGAAGAAGCAAGAGTAGTAGTAGTAACAGGAGTAGAAATGTTTAGAAAACTACTAGATGAAGCTCAAGCAGGAGATAATATCGGAGCACTTCTAAGAGGAGTACAAAGAGATGAAATTGAAAGAGGTCAAGTATTAGCAAAACCAAAATCAATTCAACCACGTACAAAATTCGAATCAGAAGTATACGTATTATCAAAAGAAGAAGGTGGAAGACATACACCGTTCTTCAACGGATATAGACCACAATTCTATTTCAGAACAACAGACGTAACAGGAGATATCCAGTTAGAAGAAGGAATAGAAATGGTAATGCCAGGAGACAACTCCAAATTCACAATAGAATTAATCACACCAATCGCGATAGAAGAAGGATTAAGATTCTCAATTCGTGAAGGTGGAAGAACAGTAGGTTCAGGAGTTGTTACTAAAGTACTTGCATAATTAATAAAAGACTAGGTCTTTGACCTAGTTTTTTCCTGATTACTAGTATTAATAGAAAATTTAAGTAAATAATAAATATGACAATGACCTTTGCTTGGAGCCTTGGGACAAGAAAATTAAGCTTGTCTATATTGGATAATCCCGCATAAGTACGACTTTATATCAGATGAAAAACATAATTTGATATAAGTTTTCTTTATTGACATGGAATAATTTTTATGGTAGTTTATATTAGTACCATTGTTCATATTTTGGGATATTATATCCAGTTTAGAGATATTGATATAGATATATACCATAGTAGGAGGTGTGCTCGATGAGAGATAGAATCATATTAGCTTGTACTGAGTGTAAGCAAAGAAACTATGTTTCTAAAAAGAATAAAAAGAATACCACTGAAAGAGTTGAACTAAACAAATATTGTAAATTCTGCAAAACTCATACACTTCATAGAGAGACAAAATAATAAATGAATAGTTAAGGATGTGAGAATAGTGGCAGCTCAGACAGATAGTAATAAAGGCAAATTATCAGTTTATTTTAGAGGCGTAAAGTCCGAGATGAAAAAAGTTGCTTGGCCCAGTAGAAAAGAATTAATTAATTATACAGGCGTTGTTATTGGAATTAGTGCAATTGTATCTATAGTTGTGTATCTTCTTGATCTTGGTATACACGGAGTATTACAATTATTTATTTAAGGAATAAACGAGGGAGGGAAGGACCACTAGGTCCCATTGTATGACTGATAAGATTGAAGGTAGAGAAGAACGGGCTAGAAATGCTAAATGGTATGTAGTCCATACTTATTCAGGCCATGAAAACAAGGTAAAAGCAAATCTTGAAAAAATGGTGGAAAACAGAGGTATGAAAGATGATATCTTTGAAGTCGCAGTGCCTACAGAAGAATATGTAGACTCCAAATCTGGGAAGAGTAAAATTAAGGAAAGAAAGATGTTTCCAGGATATGTATTGGTTAAAATGATTATAAATGACGAATCTTGGTATTTAGTTAGAAATACTAGAGGAGTTACAGGTTTCGTTGGACCTGCATCAAAGCCAGTGCCTCTTTCAGATCAAGAAGTAAAAGCATTGGGAGTTCAAGAGACAATATTACCAACAATTGACTTTAAAGAAAAAGATGTTGTAAAAGTAACGTCTGGGCCATTTGAGAGCTTCATGGGAACAATAAGTAATATAAGCATGGAAAAGAGAAAGGTCAAAGTATATGTTTCTATGTTTGGAAGAGAGACACTTGTAGAATTGGATTTTGACCAAATACAAAAAGTATAGTTTTTTAAAGCAAATATGCTTTTTAAATATATTCACACGAAGTGGGAGGGATATTCCCGCTAAACCACAATGATATGAGGAGGTGTAAGTTAGATGGCAAAAAAAGTTGTAGCTTTAGTTAAATTACAAATCCCTGCTGGTAAAGCAACTCCTGCACCACCTGTTGGTACTGCATTAGGACCTCATGGCGTTAATATAATGCAATTTACAAAAGAGTTCAATGCTAAAACAGCAGATCAAGCTGGAATGATTATACCGGTAGTGCTTACAGTATATGCAGATAGATCCTTTAGTTTCATTACTAAAACACCACCTGTAGCTGTTTTAATCAAAAAAGCTTTAGGTATAGAATCAGGTTCAGCAGAACCAAACAAAACAAAGGTAGCAAAACTATCTCAAGATAAAGTTAGAGAAATTGCAGAAGTTAAGATGCCAGATTTAAATGCTGCTTCAATAGAGGCTGCTATTAGCATGGTAGCTGGAACAGCAAGAAGTATGGGAGTAGAAGTAGAACAATAATTATAGTGGGAGGCAAGGCCGTTAATACCACAAGGAGGAATTTTTAATGCCAAAAAGAGGTAAAAACTATCAAGAAAGTGCTAAACTTGTAGATAGACATAACTTATATGATGCTTTAGAAGCTATTGAATTAGTTGGAAAAACATCTAAAGCAAAATTTGATGAAACAGTTGAATTAGCTATAAGACTTGGAGTAGATCCAAGACATGCTGACCAACAAGTAAGAGGAGCAGTAGTATTACCACATGGTACAGGAAGAACTAGAAGAGTTCTTGTAATTGCCAAAGGTGAAAAGCTAAACGAAGCAACAGCTGCAGGCGCTGATTTTGTAGGTGGCGAAGAAATGATAGCTAAAATTCAAAATGAAGGTTGGTTTGATTTTGATGTAGTTGTAGCAACACCAGATATGATGGGTGTAGTTGGTAGAATCGGTAGGGTTCTTGGACCAAAGGGATTAATGCCAAACCCTAAATCAGGAACAGTAACATTTGAAGTAGAAAAAGCTGTTAATGAAATCAAAGCTGGTAAAGTAGAGTATAGAGTTGACAAGGCGAGTATAGTTCACGTTCCAATGGGAAAAGTTTCCTTTGGTACTGAAAAATTAAAAGAAAACTTCGATGTATTGATTGATGCTATAATAAAAGCAAAACCAGCAGCGGCAAAAGGTAGATATTTAAGAACAGTAACCATTTCAAGTACAATGGGACCTGGAATTAAAATAAATGGACAAAAATTAATGGACTAATAAATGTTGACAATATAATAAGTTACTGATATACTAAATAAGTCAATTTAATAAATACTGTAGACAGTAGGGACCATAGGGTTTAAATTTCCTACCGAGGTAGAACGCTAATATAAATTTGAAATTAGAGTCTCTTCGTGTGTCTACGGAAGAGACTTTTATTATATCTATATCCCACGGGAGGTGAAGTTGGTGAGAGAACAGACCATTAAAGCAAAAGAGCAAAATGTTGAAGAGATTAAAGAAAAAATCAATAATGCGGAGTCAATTGTACTAGTTGACTATAGAGGCTTAAATGTTGAACAATTAACAGAACTAAGAAGCCGTTATAGAAAAGCTGGTGTTGAATACAAAGTATATAAAAATACTATGATGAGATTTGCTTTTAAAGATTCTGGATTAGAAGGGTTTAATGAATACTAAAAAGGACCGTCTGCAATTGCATTTGGTTATGATGATCCAGTACAAGCAGCTAAGATTACAGCAGAATTTGCAAAAGCTAATGAGAAACTTGAAATCAAAGCTGGTGTAGTTGATGGAAAGATAATAGATGTAGCTGGTGTAAATAGCTTAGCTGAATTACCATCAAGAGAAGTTCTTGTTGCTCAAGCACTTGGTGGATTAAATGCACCAATTCAAGGATTTGCAAATGTACTTCAAGGTACAATTAGATCACTGGCAACAGTATTAAATGCAATAGCTGAAGAAAAAACAGCATAATAAACTAAAAAATATTTGGAGGTATTATATAATGGCAAGCGAAAAAGTATTAAATTTAATAGAAGAAGTTAAAAATCTTACAGTATTAGAATTATCAGAATTAGTTAAAGCATTAGAAGAAGAATTTGGTGTTAGCGCATCTGCTCCAATGGCAGTAGCAGCAGCTCCAGCAGCAGGCGGAGCAGCTCCAGCAGCTGAAGAAAAATCAGAGTTTGATGTTATTTTAGCATCAGCAGGTGGAGAAAAAATCAAAGTTATCAAAGCGGTTAGAGAAATCACTGGCTTAGGATTAAAAGAAGCTAAAGAATTAGTAGACAATGCTCCAAAAGCAGTTAAAGAAGGCGCTTCAAAAGAAGAAGCTGAAGAAATGAAAACAAAATTAGAAGAAGTAGGAGCTACTGTAGAATTAAAATAGTAAACCAATTTAAAAAAGGCTTTCGGTATAGAGAGCCTTTTTTATTTACTCATTAATTAGGATGAAATGTTTGACACAAGTCCTTAAATATGATAACATAATTTATTGCATAATAACGAATAATTTGGTCTCTTGTATAAACAATGGACTATAAGGCAATATTAATTAATATGTGGAATGTATTACCAAAAGTGTTTAGTGCTTTTGGATATTTTAGTTTAACAAGGGGTGAATGTATTTATGGTACATCCTGTAACATATGGCAAGAGGGTCAGGATGAGTTACTCTCGTATCGATGAAGTATTAGATTTACCTGATTTAATTGAAGTTCAAAAAACTTCATATAATTGGTTCATAGAGGAAGGTCTAAAAGAAGTATTTGACGATATTTCTCCAATACAAGACTACACAGGAAATCTGATATTAGAATTTGTAAATTATCATATAGGGGATACCCTAAAATATGATGAGGATGAAGCAAGAGAGAGAGATGCAAACTATTCTGCACCATTAAAAGTAAAAGTAAGATTGATCAACAAGGAAACAGGAGAGGTAAAAGAACAAGAAGTATTTATGGGCGATTTACCTTTGATGACAGAAAAAGGTACTTTTATTATCAATGGAGCTGAGAGAGTTGTAGTAAGTCAGTTAGTTAGGTCTCCTGGAGTATACTATGTAGAAAGCATAGATAAAACAGGGAAAAGACTATATTCTTCTACGGTAATACCTAACAGAGGAGCATGGTTAGAATATGAAACAGATTCTAACGATATAGTCTATGTGAGAATCGATAGGACTAGGAAGATTCCAATTACCATTTTGCTAAGAGCATTAAACATTGTTAGTAATACAGAAATAATTGAGGTTCTTGGAGAAACAGAGCAAGTATTAAATACTTTAGAAAAAGACACTACAACAACTGCAGATGAAGCTATGGTAGAAATCTACAAAAAACTTCGTCCAGGTGAACCACCTACAGTTGATAGTGCTAGATCTCTAATAACAAACATGTTCTTTGACCCAAGAAGATATGATTTAGCTAAGGTTGGAAGATATAAATTCAATAAAAAGCTAGCTTTATTTAATAGGATTTATGGTAAAAAAGCAGCTGACAATATAATAAACCCAGAAACAGGGGAGTTATTTGTAGCAAAAGGCGAAAAAATTACCAGGGATCAGGCAATAGAGATAGAGAATAGTGGAATAAATGTAGTTGATGTATTGATTGAAGATGATAAAGTTATTAGAGTAGTAGGAAATAACTTTGTAAGCAGAAATGCATTTAACTTACCTTTCTCACTGGAGAAATTAGGATTAAACGAAAAGATTTACTATCCACTAATGAAAGAATTGATAGAAACATATGAAGATGAAGAAGAACTTAAGGCGGCAATTGAGGAAAGAATCAAAGAATTATCACCAAAACATATAATTCCTGATGATATCATTGCCAGCGTAAACTATGAATTTAACTTATTCAATGGTATAGGTTTGACTGATGATATAGATCATTTAGGAAATAGAAGACTTAGATCTGTTGGTGAATTACTTCAAAACCAATTCAGGATAGGTCTATCAAGAATGGAAAGAGTTGTTAGAGAAAGAATGACAATTCAAGATGTTGATGTGGCAACACCACAAGCATTGATCAATATCAGACCAGTAGTTGCATCCATAAAAGAATTCTTCGGAAGTTCCCAGTTATCTCAGTTCATGGACCAGACAAATCCATTGGCTGAACTAACTCACAAAAGAAGAATGTCTGCTTTAGGGCCAGGTGGTTTGAGTAGAGATCGTGCAGGATTCGAGGTGCGTGACGTACATGACTCACACTACGGTAGAATGTGTCCTATAGAAACACCTGAGGGACCAAATATAGGGCTTATAACTTCCCTTACAACCTATGCTCGAATCAATGAGTATGGATTTATTGAAGCGCCATATAGGAAGGTAAAGGACGGTGTAGTTACAGGTCAAATAGATTATATAACTGCAGATGTAGAAGATGAGTTTATAATTGCTCAGTCTAACGAAAGATTAGATGAGAATGGTGGATTTATTAGCCAAAGAGTTATTGCTAGGGGTAAAAAAGGTATCATTGATATTTACCCAAGCGGTGAAGTTGACTATATGGATGTTTCGCCAAAACAAATAGTATCCGTTGGTACTGCCATGATTCCGTTCTTGGAAAATGATGACGCCAACAGAGCTCTGATGGGTGCGAACATGCAGCGTCAGGCAGTTCCTTTACTAAAAGCTGAAGCTCCTATTATAGGTACAGGTATTGAATATAAAGCTGCAAAGGATTCAGGAGTAATGGTACTGTCAAACACTGACGGTGTAGTAGAAAAGGTAAGCTCAAACGAAGTAATTATTAGAAGAGATAAAGATAATAAAACCGAAAAATATAGATTGTTGAAGTTTAAGCGTTCTAACCAAGGTACGACTACGAATCAAAGACCGATCGTATCTGTGGGAGAAAAAATTGTTAAAGGTCAGGTAATTGCTGATGGACCAAGTACTGAGCTTGGTGAAATAGCATTAGGTAAAAACCTACTGATAGCTTTTATGACATGGGAAGGTTATAACTATGAGGATGCTATGCTAATCAGTGAGAAATTAGTTATGGAAGATACCTTAACTTCAGTTCATATTGAAGAATATGAATCAGAAGCAAGAGACACTAAACTTGGTTCTGAAGAGATCACCAGAGATATCCCAAATGTCGGGGAAGACATGTTAAAGGATCTTGATGACAGAGGTATTATCCGTGTAGGGGCTGAAGTTAAAGCTGGAGATATACTTGTAGGTAAAGTTACTCCAAAGGGAGAAACTGAGCTAACGGCGGAAGAAAGATTACTCCGAGCAATATTTGGTGAAAAAGCAAGAGAAGTAAGAGATACGTCTCTAAGGGTACCCCATGGTGAATCTGGGATAATTCTAGATGTAAAGATATATTCTAGGGATAATGGTGATGAACTTCCACCTGGAGTTAACCAAATGGTACGAGTCTATGTTGCTACCAAGAGAAAAATCAATGTTGGAGACAAAATGTGTGGTCGTCATGGTAACAAGGGTGTAGTATCAAGAATACTACCGGAAGAAGATATGCCTTATTTACCTGATGGTACACCAGTCCAAATAGTACTAAACCCTCTAGGAGTTCCGTCTCGTATGAACTTGGGGCAAGTATTAGAAGTCCATCTTGGATTAGCTGCTAAAAAATTAGGTTGGCATGTTGCTACACCTGTATTTGATGGGGCTAATGAAGAAGACATCCTAAAAGCCTTGAGGGAAGCAGACTATCCTGAAGATGGAAAGATAAAATTAAGAGATGGTAGAACGGGTGAATATTTTGAAAACCCAGTAACTGTTGGATATATGTATATGTTAAAACTTCACCATTTAGTTGATGACAAGATACATGCTAGGTCAACAGGACCATACTCATTAGTTACACAACAGCCATTAGGTGGTAAAGCACAGTTTGGTGGACAAAGATTTGGTGAGATGGAGGTATGGGCTCTAGAGGCTTATGGAGCATCACATACACTTCAAGAGATTCTAACAGTAAAATCTGATGATATCGTAGGAAGAGTTAAGACTTATGAAGCCATAGTCAAAGGTGAAAATATTCCAGAGCCAGGAATACCAGAATCCTTTAAAGTACTGATAAAAGAGTTACAAAGTTTGGCTTTGGATATAAAAGTTATAGGCGAAGATGCATCGGAAATTGAAATACAAGAATCTACAGATGATGATTTAACAGAATTAGAAATGATTGGTGATGAGTATTCATCAGATCAAGATGAAGACAACACTCCAAACAAGACTATTAAAAGAATAAATGGACAATTGCCAGAAGGTTTTCTAGTAGAAGACGAAGATGGCGACGACAGCGATGACGATGACGACGAAGATGATGATTATTAATTTCTTTTTTAATAAATTATAAGAAAGGAGAAATGCTCCTTGTTTGAATTAAACAATTTTGATTCAATTAAAATCAGTTTAGCTTCTCCAGAGAAAATTAGACAATGGTCTAAAGGTGAAGTTAAAAAACCGGAGACAATAAATTACCGTACTTTAAAACCAGAAAAAGAAGGTCTATTCTGTGAGAAGATATTTGGACCTACGAAAGACTGGGAATGCCACTGTGGTAAATACAAAAGAGTTAGATATAAAGGTGTCGTATGTGACAGATGTGGTGTTGAAGTTACAAAGTCAAAGGTTAGAAGAGAAAGATTAGGGCATATTGAATTAGCAGCTCCAGTTTCACACATATGGTATTTCAAAGGAATACCAAGTAGAATGGGACTTATATTAGATATGAGTCCGAGAGCACTTGAAAAAGTTTTATATTTTGCATCCTATATTGTAGTTGATGGAGGGGATACTCCTCTTTACGAAAAACAATTATTATCAGAGGTTGAATATAGAGAATATCAAGATAAATATTCTAATAAATTTAAAGCCATGATGGGTGCGGAAGCGATTAGAGTTTTACTAGAAAAAATTGATCTAGAAAAAGAGACTGAAGAGTTAAGGTCTTCACTTAAAGATGCTACAGGTCAAAAGAAAATTCGTATCACAAGAAGACTTGAAGTGGTTGAAGCTTTTAGAAAATCAGGAAATAGACCAGAATGGATTATACTGGATGTAATTCCAGTAATTCCACCTGATTTAAGACCGATGGTACAACTAGATGGTGGTAGATTTGCTACATCTGATTTAAATGATTTGTATCGTAGAGTTATAAACAGAAATAATAGATTAAAAAGATTATTAGATTTAGGAGCTCCTGATATCATTGTAAGAAATGAAAAAAGGATGCTTCAAGAAGCAGTAGATGCTCTTATAGATAATGGTAGAAGAGGTAGACCAGTAACAGGACCTGGTAATAGACCCCTTAAATCTTTATCAGACATGCTTAAGGGTAAACAAGGTAGATTTAGACAGAACTTACTTGGTAAAAGGGTTGACTATTCAGGTAGATCCGTAATCGTAGTAGGACCTGAACTTAAATTCTATCAATGTGGACTTCCTAAAAAAATGGCATTAGAGCTATTTAAACCATTTGTTATGAAAAAGCTAGTTGAAGATGGCCATGCTCACAATATTAAATCAGCTAAGCGAATGGTAGAAAGAATAAAACCACAAGTATGGGATGTATTAGATATCGTAATAAAAGATCATCCAGTACTACTAAATAGAGCACCGACTCTTCATAGATTAGGTATTCAAGCATTTGAGCCAGTATTAGTAGAAGGAAAAGCTATAAAACTACACCCATTGGTATGTACTGCATATAATGCGGACTTTGACGGTGACCAAATGGCGGTTCACGTACCTTTATCAACTGAAGCTCAAGCTGAAGCAAGGCTATTAATGTTATCAACGAATAATATCTTAGCTCCAAAGGATGGTAAACCAATAACTACTCCTACACAGGATATGGTGCTAGGTGCTTACTTTATGACTATGGAAGCACCAGGAGAAAAAGGAGAAGGTAAATATTTCGCTAGTTATGATGAAATGCTTCATGCATACTATAACCGTGAAGTAGGTATACATGCTAAAGTTAAAGTAAGAATCAAACTAAATGAAGAAGATAGAGGTCAATTAGTTGAAAATACTGTAGGTAGATTTATAATAAATGAAAATATACCTCAAGACTTAGGATTTATAGATAGAGAAAAAGATAAATATTCTCTTGAAGTAGGAGATATAGTAGATAAGAAAGCCTTAGGTAAAATAGTCGAAAGATGTTTTAGAAAACATGGCAATACAGTAACAGCAGTACTATTAGATCATATAAAGGAAACAGGGTTTCACTATTCTACATTGGGAGCAATCTCTATATCTATGGGAGATATTATAGTTCCTGATGAAAAATATGATTTGATTAAAAAAGCCGAAGTAGAAGTGGATAAATTTGAAAAATCATATCGAAGAGGGCTTATCACTGATGATGAGAGATATGAAAAAGTTATCGATATTTGGAACAGAACTACTAACGAAGTAACGGATGTGTTAATGGACAGTCTAGATCCTAGAAACAATATCTATATCATGGCTTTATCAGGAGCGAGAGGTAGTAAGGAGCAAATTAGACAGCTTGGTGGTATGAGGGGATTGATGGCCAGTGCATCTGGTAGAACAGTTGAAATCCCAATCAAAGCAAACTTTAGAGAGGGACTAACAGTACTGGAGTTCTTCGTATCAACTCATGGTTCTAGAAAGGGACTTGCGGATACTGCTCTTAGAACTGCGGACTCAGGATATTTAACTAGAAGATTAGTTGATGTCAGCCAGGACGTAATTGTTAGAGAAATTGACTGTGGTACAGATCAATATTTATTGGTAAAAGCATTTGCTGATGGAAATGAAGTTATTGAAGATTTAAAAGATAGAATAGAGGGTAAGTATGCCTTTGAAGATATTGTAAATCCTGCAACGGGAGAAGTAATAGTGTTGCAAGATGAAATGGTTTCAGAAATTCAATCTGAACAAGTTGAAGCTGCAGGTATCAAAGAAGTAAAAGTAAGATCTGTATTAGGTTGTAACTCTAAATTTGGAGTTTGTGCCCATTGTTATGGTAGAAACTTAGCAACTGGTGAGCCGGTAGGTATTGGTGAATCAGTTGGTATCATAGCTGCTCAATCAATTGGTGAGCCGGGTACACAGCTTACTATGAGAACTTTCCATACTGGAGGAGTTGCTGCAGCGGTTGATATTACCCAAGGTTTACCGAGGGTTGAAGAGCTTTTCGAAGCCAGAAAACCAAAGGGATTAGCCGTAATATCCGAAATTGCAGGGCAAGTAAGTATTGTAGAAAGTAAGAAGAAAAGAGAAGTTGTAATAACTGCTTCAAATGGTGAAACTGCAAGTTATACTATTGTATATGGAGCAAGGCTAAAAGTAAGAGATGGGGATATGATAGAAGCAGGGGATGAATTAACCAATGGTTCTGTAAACCCACATGATATACTAAAAATCAAGGGTGTGTCTGGAGTTCAAAACTACTTGATCAAAGAAGTTCAAAGAGTGTATAGATTACAAGGTGTAGATATCAATGATAAGCATATTGAAATTATAGTAAGACAAATGCTATCAAGAGTAAAAATTGAAGAAGCCGGAGATACTGATATGTTACCGGGAAGTCTTGTAGGCTTACATGAGTTTGAAACTACAAATTCTCAAGTTGAATCTGAAGGTGGAGCACCAGCAACTGGAAGAAGGACCTTACTTGGAATTACAAAAGCTTCTTTAGCAACTGATTCATTCTTATCAGCTGCATCATTCCAAGAAACTACTAGGGTTTTAACTGATGCTGCTATAAAAGGTAAAGAAGACTATTTATTAGGACTTAAAGAAAATGTCATCATAGGGAAACTTATACCAGCAGGTACAGGAATGAGAAGATACAGAAACGTAGAGGTTATTGCTGAAGAAAATATCAAACTACTAGAAGAAAATGATGTTGACAGTGAAATTAACTGATGATAGAATATTAGAGTGTGTAAACTTGAACCTAATTCTTATAACATAAAGATTATGTGGAGCATGACTCCACATAATCTTTAAGGTGTTTAAAAGGAGGGCGGAAGTTTATGACTGAGAATTTGAAACATAGTAATAAAATCGTAGGTGCTAAACAAGTAAAAAGAGCTCTTAAAGAATCTAGGGTTGATAAAGTATATATAGCCCAAGATGCAGAAGTAAGGGTGATATCTGATATAGTTCAGCAATGCGAAGAAATGCATATTCCTATAGTTAATGTTGAATCCATGAGTAAACTGGGAAATGCATGTGGGATTGATATTAATGCTGCAGTAGCTGCATTATTAATATAAACATATAAAAAGAAGGAGGTGCCTTAATGCCAACAATCAACCAATTAGTAAAAAAAGGAAGGAAAAGTGTTGTTTATAAATCTAAATCACCAGCTTTAGGTGTTAACTTTAACACTCTTAGAAAAAAAGAAACAACAGTGAACTCACCACAAAAAAGAGGTGTATGTGTAGCGGTTAGAACTGTTACTCCTAAAAAACCGAACTCAGCTTTGAGAAAGGTAGCTAGAGTAAGATTAACTAACGGATTAGAAGTAGCTGCATATATTCCAGGAATAGGACACAACTTACAAGAACATAGTGTTGTTCTAATAAGAGGTGGAAGAGTAAAAGACCTTCCTGGTGTTAGATACCATATTGTTAGAGGTTCATTAGATACAGCCGGCGTTGATAAAAGAATGCAAGCTAGATCAAAATATGGTGCTAAAAGACCAAAAGATGCTAAAAAATAATAGTGCAAAATGCAGGAATTAAATTTCCATTTATATAGAGCATTTGGCGCACAACGGCCATTACGAGCCGAGTACCAATGAATTTACTTTATAGTTAAGGAGGGAAGTATAGTGCCAAGAAAAGGACATGTACCAAAGAGAGAAGTTATGCCAGATCCAGTTTATAACGATGTGGTTATAACTAAATTAATAAACAATATTATGTTAGATGGTAAAAAAGGTGTTGCACAAAACATCGTATACGGTGCTTTGGATTATGTAGCAGAAAAAACTAGTGAAGATCCATTAGAAGTTTTCAACAGAGCTATGAATAACATCATGCCTGTATTAGAAGTTAAAGCAAGAAGATTAGGTGGAGCAACATACCAAGTACCAATAGAAGTAAGACCTGAAAGAAGAGAAACTTTAGGTTTAAGATGGTTAGTAACTTATACAAGAAATAGAGGCGAAAAGACAATGGTAGAAAGATTAGCCAAAGAAATTTTAGATGCTTCTAATGGAATGGGTTCTAGCGTTAAGAAAAGAGAAGATACTCATAAGATGGCCGAAGCTAATAAGGCTTTCGCACACTATAGATGGTAATTAATCCTTTTAATGTGTAGAGTGGGATTCAAGAAACAGTAAGAAGGAGGAAAAATTGTGCCAAGAACAGTTACACTAGAGAAAACTAGAAATATAGGCATAATGGCTCATATTGATGCAGGGAAGACAACCACTACAGAGAGAATCTTGTTTTATACAGGTAAAATCCATAAGATAGGCGAAACCCATGAGGGTGGCGCTCAAATGGACTGGATGGAGCAAGAGCAAGAAAGAGGTATTACAATTACCTCAGCTGCAACGACATGTATGTGGAATGACCATAGAATTAACGTTATAGACACACCAGGCCATGTGGATTTCACAGTAGAAGTTGAAAGATCTCTAAGGGTACTAGATGGAGCTGTGGCTGTATTTAGTGCTAAAGATGGGGTAGAGCCTCAATCTGAAACAGTTTGGAGACAAGCGGATAAATATGGTGTACCGCGTTTAGCATATATAAATAAAATGGATATTGTAGGTGCGGATTATTTTAAGGCTATTGATACGATTAGAGATAGACTTAAAGCGAACCCAATACCGGTACAATTGCCTGTAGGTAAAGAAGATTATTTTACAGGTATCGTTGATTTAATTAATATGAATGCCAGAATGTATAAAGACGATTTAGGACAGGAAGTTGAAATTGCTGAAATTCCTGAAGACATGATAGATTTAGCAAATGAATGTAGAGAGAAGCTTATTGAAGCAATATCAGAACACGATGAAGATTTAATGATGAAATACCTTGAAGGTGAAGAACTAACCAATGAGGAAATCAATAGAGGTATAAGAAAAGCAACCATAGCTGTTGCGATGACTCCTGTGTTCTGTGGTTCATCATATAAGAATAAAGGTGTTCAACCATTATTAGATGGTATACTAGCATATTTACCATCACCATTAGATGTTCCGGCAATCAAAGGTTTTGGAGTGGATTCAGAAGAGGAAGAAGAAAGACTTTCTGACGATAATGGACCATTCTCAGCTTTAGCTTTTAAAATAGTAACAGATCCATATGTAGGAAAGTTATCCTACTTTAGAGTTTATTCAGGATCACTAAAAGCAGGTAGCTATGTATTGAACTCTTCAAAAGGTAAGAGAGAAAGAATTGGTAGACTACTTTTAATGCATGCTAATAAGAGAGAAGAAGTTGATGAAGTATTTGCAGGAGACATAGCAGCTGCAGTTGGTTTAAAGGACACAGGTACTGGTGAAACATTATGTGATGAGAATGCACCAATTGTTTTAGAAACAATGGAATTCCCAGAGCCAGTTATCCACGTTGCTATTGAACCAAAAACTAAAGCAAGTCAAGATAAATTAAGTGTGGCATTAGCTAAATTAGCTGAAGAAGACCCGACATTTAAAACATATACAGATGAAGAAACAGGTCAAACAATTATTGCAGGTATGGGTGAACTACACCTTGAGATAATTGTAGATAGACTTTTAAGAGAATTTAAAGTTGAAGCTAATGTAGGTAATCCACAAGTTGCATACAAAGAATCAATTACTCGTGGAGCAGAAGCTGAATCTAAATACGCAAGACAATCTGGTGGACGTGGACAATATGGTCATGTTAAATTAAGAGTAGAACCTCAAGAGCCAGGTGTTGGTTATGAGTTTGTAAACGCAACAGTAGGTGGATCAATTCCTAAAGAGTACATCAACTCAATAGATACAGGTATTCAAGAAGCTATGGAATCAGGTATCGTAGGTGGATATCAAGTATTAGATATTAAAGTTACTGTATATGATGGTTCTTACCATGAAGTTGACTCCTCAGAAATGGCATTTAAGATCGCTGGATCAATGGCATTTAGAGAAGCGATGGCTAAAGGTAATCCAGTATTACTAGAACCAATGATGAAAGTAGAAGTAACAATACCTGAAGAATATATGGGTGATGTTATGGGTGATATCAGCTCAAGACGTGGTAGAATTGAAGGTATGGAGATGAGAAGTGGAGCACAAGTTGTAAATGCTTACGTTCCGTTATCAGAGATGTTTGGCTACGCAACAGATCTTCGTTCAAACACTCAAGGTAGAGGCGTATATTCCATGCAATTTGATCACTACGAACAAGTTCCTAACAGCATAGCTGAAAAGGTACTAAATAAATAGTTTAAAATTGAGGAGGAGAATATTAAAATGGCAAAAGAAAAATTTGAAAGAACCAAACCCCATGTTAACGTAGGAACAATAGGACACGTTGACCACGGTAAAACAACAACTACAGCAGCGATTTCAATAGTATTAAACAACAGATTAGGCGGAGACCAAGAAGTAAAAGATTATGCTGAAATAGACAAGGCTCCAGAAGAAAGAGAGAGAGGAATAACAATTTCCACTTCTCATATAGAATATGAAACA